>CAZTLI010000582.1:0-2554 GCA_964614375.1 uncultured Anaerolineaceae bacterium | reverse complement strand
GTGACAAAAAAACAGGGACGTGTCCATGCGCGTCCCTGTTTAGTGCATTAAAACGGTGTCATATAGTCAGGGGAAGAGAAAGGTGTCGAACTGCCACATATCCTCCTGGCGCGGCAGGGGCTTGCCAAATTGTGTGAACGGGTCGTAGCGATTGCTCAGCGGTGTCCAGTCGGTCTGGATAGATGGGCAGGGGCCGAGATAGGGATTTGCCACGTTTAACACGTCACAGTGGGGCAGATTATCCGGCACATTGAAACCCTGTTGCGGGTTGCGAATCATCCACAAGACCGCGCCCAGCACCGAAGCCGCCACTTGCAGCGTCGTCGCATTTTGACCGGGCACAAGCTGGCGTGTTTCGTGGATGTCAAGCTGTGAACCTGTCCACCAGCCGTTCAAATCGTGCCCCAGCAGCAGCACGCCGAGTTCATCTTTCCCTTCGGTGATGTCGTCATTCATAATGCGGAGTCGGGGTTGCAAGTCATAATTCCGCATTTTCAGTTCGTGCAGCGAAACCAGCGCCGCGTCCGCCGGGTGATAGGCATAATGCACGGTTGGGCGATAGATGGGCTTGTCGCCTTGCCACACAGTCAGACTATCGCTTATGGTGAAGGCCTCGCCATGGCGCACGACCATGCCGATAATTTCGCCCATCGGCACCCATGAGCGCACAAACGTGTTGATTCCCATCTGACCGAGACAGATTTGATTGCCGGGGCCATAACGATGGGTATGCGCGCCATTGGGCAGGCGGCGTTCATGTGTGCCCCAACCCATTTCCGCAGGCGCGATGCCCTCTTCGCGGAAACCTTCAATCGACCACGTATTGACGAATTCGTCCATCTCTTTGGGTTGATTGCTGATTTGCGTGTCGCGTTCGGAAATGTGGATGACTTTCACCCCTGCCAGCATCGCCAACCGCGCATAATCGCCCGCGTTCAAGGCCACTTCTAATGAAGGATGTTTGGCTGGCGAGACGCCTTTGTTGATCATGGTTTTGGCGATGTCTTCCAGCGCCACTTTGGTCCAATGGCTGACCAGGCCGGGATTTGCGCCATGTTCGACGACGGCGGTGGGGCCGGGTTTCGTCCAGCGGGCGACCCGTTCACGCAGCGCCATGTGCCGCACATACAAGGTGCGTTCGGCAGGCGGCAGATCGGTATCATACGGGTCCCACAATTCGACTGAGGTGTTGATATACAGCACCTCATGGTCATGACACCACTGGATAATATCGCCCGCGTCGATATTCCACGCGAGGTCGATGAGCAAATCGCCCGCGCCCACTTGCGCGCCGAGCACCGCTGCGAGGTTGTCTGGCGTGATGCGCTCCTGCACATAATTCGCACCTGCCGCCAAGGTGTCGGGGATGAGATGACGCAGGTCTTCAAAGTCCATGATCGTCAGCTTGCTGTAGTCCATCTCAAAATGGCGCAGCAGCAGAGGCTGCAAACATTGACTCACCGACCCACATCCCAAAACCAGCACACGACCACCAAAGGGAATCTTCATCTATCTTTACAGACACCACCTTTTTCAAACTAGCGAGGGAAAAACCCCTCAAAACGATACGCGCGGGATTATAGCCAAATTGACGCGCGATACAAGATAAATTTTCTTGGGTGGCGGTATTTGTATGATTTCGTGCCTAAAACGATGTTTCCGCAGGTTAGCGAATGGTTAGCGTCAGTTGGCAGTACAGGGGGCGTACAGGAAACCCTACCCTGACTATTTACAATATATTTACAACTGTCCGCCCCAATCGTCAGCGGAAAACGATGAAAAACTTATTAGCCTCTGCCCATTTACATAAAATGCGCTTCACAATAATTGCTTTAACAGGCGTTTTTTTACTCGCGCTGACCGGCTGCCGTTCCGCCAGTGTGGAAGCCATCGGCAGCGCCACGCCACAATTTGATATGGCGGCTGCCGCGGTTTATCAATTTAGCGCCAACGGCCTGCAACCGACAATCTTGCAGGTTGATTCATCGGCGGTGAGTGCGCCATTTATGGCAGAGGTGCGCGATAACCACGATACGCTCGTCGCCACGCTCAACAGCGGCACACTGCGCCGGGCGACCTTCACCATTCCACAGGGCGATGCCCAATATACAGTGCATATCGCCTCGGTGGATGCCATCAGCGCCGAACACATCTCCGTCACGCTGTCCTATCCCGAAGCGCAAATCACAGCTAACGCCGCCGGAACAGCGACTCGCGCCGCCAATTTCTATGAACCTGCAATATGCGCCGCCAGTACGCCCCATGAAGGCGGTGTGAATGTGCGGGTGTCGCCCGACGAAACCGCCAGCGTCATCACTGTACTGCCGCCCAATATCCCGGCACAGGTCGATTTACAGACGATTACGGGCTGGTATCGGGTTGAGGTGCAGGGCGTGTTTGGCTGGTTGAATGGGCAAGCGGTGACGCTCAACGGCGTCTGCAACAGCCTGCCTGTGGATTATCGCTTCGGCGCGGGTGGCGGACAAACGATGCTGGCGCGGGCAATTGGTGGCGCGGCGATTCCCGGCGTGACCGCTTCGTTCGATGTCGATAC
>CAZTLI010000581.1:0-2584 GCA_964614375.1 uncultured Anaerolineaceae bacterium | reverse complement strand
TCCCAATAGGCTTCGACACAGGCTTCAACCATCGTCATATTTTGTCCACCCGGCGGTAGTGCCAGCAAGACGGGGTAGGTCTGTTCCGGGTCAAAGTCGGGCGGCAGCACCTGAACAAAATCCAGCGTCTCGCCATCACGCAGCGGCAGGGTATGGTGGGTCATCGCCATAGCAGACTCCTCTATCTCAGTTCACATGCTTACGACGATGTGGGTATCGGGGTGTACTGTAACTATAACACGAGTCGCGCATTTGCAAATGACAGACAAATGTTCTATTCTTTAGTTGAGGTTTAGTGTATTTTAGAGATGATGAACTATGATACTGGGCGAGACTGTAGAAATCAGCTTATCGGTACAATCCATCGGCGACAATCGCACATTCTTAGAGCAGTTAGGATTCCAATGCGTGGGTGAAAATCCTGACCCGGCGAATCGCGCAGCCGTGCTGACAGACGGCGTGATTCATATCGGCCTTTATGAACGGGCGTTCCCAACACCCACAATCACCTACTATGCGCCAGACATGGCCCGACGCATTACAAAACTGCGCCAAGCTGGATTAGCCATTGGGGACGATAACACATTTGCCGACCCAAACGGGCAGCGTATTCATCTGTATCCCTTCTCACAAAACAGGACTCCCCCCACAGGCACATCCACCGCGCGCATGGGCACATTCGGTGAATTCACGATTCCCACAAACGATGTCAAAAAATCAGCGGCATTCTGGCAGAAACTCGGTTTCACACAAACCAGCGGGCACGACAGCAACCCCTATCCCTATGCGGTCATGAGTGACGGCTTGCTGACAATTGGCCTGCATCAAATCGGCACGATTCCACGCCAGCATATCACCTATTTCGCGCCGGACATGATAGATCGGATTGCGGCTTTGCTGGCAGATGGCATCGAGGCGGCATGGCAGGAAACCAATGCACACGGACAAATTGACCGTGTGTCATTGCAAGCGCCGGGTGGTCAGCTATTTTATCTGTTTGAGGAATGATACCCACTCCGTCACGTTGTACTTGCCGCCTCCCCCCGAATTCGAGGGGAGTAGACGACTGCGCGCGGACGGGGTTCATCGGAGAATTCAGCGAATGGTCGATTGATCGCTTATGGTGTGCGGACGACCAGATTATCAAATTGCGCGGTCACCGTGACATCAGCCTCATCGAAGTAACTGACCACGCCAAAACCGACTGTGCCGGGATTCATGCCGTCAATGGGCGCTTCGTGGGCGACGTGCAGCCGGTCTATGATGAGCGTATAGCCACTTGAATCGACACGAACGCCAATCGTATGCGTTTCGCCATCCAGAAAGTTGGGCGTGATGGTCATCTCACCGGGCTGCCAGACCGTGCTTTGTTTGTCGTGCAGCAGATATTCACCCGTATCATAGGCTGTATACAGCAGATATTGTGTGTAATCTTGCTGTGAGAAGAAAATGACCGACACGCCATAGTGCTCAGAAGTGGATTGCACATCGCTGACTTCAATTTCAACTTCATAACTGGTATCAAAAATCGGCGACAGTGACCAATCCGTAAAGCCAGGTGCGACAACCCACCAACCGACAGCAAAGCTGGGGTTGAACGACGTGCCCATACGCGAACTCATGAAATAAGACCCATCCGCAATAATCGAGATATAACGACTATCGGTGAATGTTTCCCAATCGCGGCTGTTATCGTCAAATGTTTCGGTAAATACCGTCTCGCCATAATCGGGCACATCGCGTATTGCCGATTCAGACGCGATGACGGGCAGCGCCACCACCAATCCCACACAGCAAATCACCATTGCAATCAGATGTTTCACACGCACACTCCTTCAATACAAATCATCCAACCTGTCACCACAATGCACCTATTGTAACGGAAATATGCGTTTCCTGATGCAATAGATATTGAACAGAGTCATCTCACCTACGATAGCCGCAGACCAGACGATGGGCTATACTATTTGTACTCAACCGCTTTATCGGAGCACCGCTCTATGATTTCCAACAACCTATTGGACGAATTACAAAAGCTGAATCGTGCTGAGAAATTGCATGTTATTCGATTTCTTGTCGATGATTTGTCCACAGAAGAAGCCTATTTCGCCCCACAAGCAACTTATGAAGTATGGTCTCCCTATGACGCACCTGCCGCAGCCCATGCGCTGTTGAATATGCTTGAAGTCAATCAAACCAATGACAGATAATCGACCACAATTCTCCTTCACCGCTATTCAAAATCATAGCGGTGAGCATATTCTACGTCCCTTGCTCCCGCTCACACTACAATTCAACAACAATACACGCCATGTTAATGGATTACTCGATACGGGGGCGGATGTCAATGTGCTACCTTATACAATAGGGTCGAGTTAGGTGCAATATGGGACAACCAATCGACAGTTATTCAATTGTCTGGCAACTTGGCAAATTTTGAAGCTCGCGGCATCCTCATTAACGCGATTGTGGGTCAATTTTCACCAGTGCGGTTGGCCTTTGCATAGACACGCGCAGAAAATGTCCCACTTAATACTTATGGATAAACCAATTAGACTCTGAATGATTATTGTGCAGACAGCGG
>CAZTLI010000580.1:0-2591 GCA_964614375.1 uncultured Anaerolineaceae bacterium | reverse complement strand
AGACTTCGCCCGGTCAGATTATTGTTCACCAGATAGAAAAGCTATCTGCTCATTGCATCACGCATCAACCGACCCCGCGTAACCCTGCCGTGTGACTTTTGTCACACTTCCCTGGCAGCATTTGCCGCCATGATAAAGTATCAACTGAATCGAGTGATGTGCTGCAAACATGCCTTAATAGGGGTCATTCACAGCGCATCAACTGATTGGAAATAGTATCATGGTTGTCCAGGCACAGGCGCTAAGGCATATCAAGAGTTTTCAAACACTGTCGATGCGTCTACTCAAGGAATTGGCATTATCCGCGCAAGTCGTTACCTGTAAACCGCGTTATATCTTCTTTGAACAGGGCATGACGCTAGAGGGTATCTATGTTGTCACTGCGGGCATGATTAAGCTCTACCGGCAATCGCATGACCGGTCACAAATACTGGCACTATTGGGGCCGAATGATTTTTTCGGTACGGAGGTGCTGTCAGAACTACGAACGTCTTACGGTGCTGCCGCAATCACACAGGTTGATGTCCTACATTTCCCCTTAGATGTCTTGAACCGTTTGATGGCGCAAGATGTCGAATTTCGCACGGTGACACTCCATCTCGTCACAACCCAACTACGGCTGCTGGCTGGCGTTGTGCATAGCCTCGCGTTTCGCAATGTGCCCTCGCGTTTAGCAAGCGTGCTTCTGCAACTGGTGGAAATGCAAGGTGAATCGCGGCCTGATGGGATATATGTGCCCCGTATACTCACGCAGAACGAACTCGCCGAAATGGTCGGCACGGCGCGCGAAGTCATTCATCGCACCTTCAATAAATTTGCACAAAGTGCAGTCCTGCAATTGACCCCCCACTATATCATTATCTTCGATATGGAACGTCTTCAAACCATAGCGACAGAAGAAAATCGCTAATTACTACACCTGCGAAAGCCAAACACAATCTCTCCAAAAGTGTGACTTAGGTCACACCGGGCTTTTGTGACTTGTTTCACCATAAAGCTAATGGGATTTGAAATTTAACCGCATTCCGGCAAGTCGGCGCGGTTTAGATTGTTTACTTTAGCAAAAGGAGAATTTCCGTGTTTGGTTATATCTCGAAGCATCCAAAGATCACATTTGGGCTGATGCTGTTGCTAATCGTTGCGCTGGTCGCGGTTGCGGTTGAGCCGTTTGCACCGGTGTCGGCGCAAGGCAGCGGCCCCGATTGGCAGACAGTGGTTGCGGATCGCGGCTTTTCTGACGAAGACATCTTCGCGGCGGTAACCACGTATATGCCCAGCGGCGAATACGACGAATTTGTGATGTTCGCGTCTGGGGGCCATAGTGGGCAGGTTTTTGTCATCGGTGTGCCGTCGATGCGCCTGCTGCGGACGATAGCGGTTTTCACCCCTGAACCCTGGCAGGGTTATGGGTATGGGGTCGGGGAAGAGGTGTTGTCTGGCGGTGATATGTTCGGTCAGCCCGTCCGCTGGGGTGATACCCATCATCCCGCCCTCAGCGAGACCAATGGGCAATATGACGGACAGTATCTGTTCATCAACGATAAAGCCAACGGGCGTGTTGCGGTGATTGACCTGCGTGATTTTGAAACGAAACAAATCATCAACAATCCACTGTATATGAATGACCACGGCGGGACATTCGTCACACCGAACACCGACTATGTGATTGAAGGGGGTCAATATGCGATGCCACTGGGTGGCGGCTATGCGCCGTTGAGCGAATATGAAGATGCCTATGCCGGTATGCTGACGTTCTGGCGTTTTGACCGCGAGGCAGGGCGCATTGATGAGTCACAATCCTTTGCGATTGAGTTGCCCCCATATTGGCAAGACCTGTGTGATGCGGGCAAGTTGGTTTCCGAAGGCTGGATATTCTGTAACACTATCAACACAGAACTCGCAACAGGCGGCATCAATATAGGTGAACCACCGTTTGAAGCTGGGGTCAGCCGCAATACGACAGACTATATGCACATCATCAATATGGACGCGGCTGTCGCGCTATTTGAAGCTGGCGAGACCATCGTAATCAATGGTATGCACGTCATTACGCTGGATACGGCGATTGAAAATGGCATCCTGTTCAATACCCCAGAACCGCGCAGTCCTCATGGTGTGGATGTTGCGCCCCATGGTGATTTCATCGTTGTCGCCGGTAAGCTCGACCCGCATGTGACGATATACAGTTTTGCCCGAATTCAGGAAGCTATCGCTGCCGGACCAGTCGAAACAGACACTTATGGTATCCCCATTCTCGCCTTTGATGATGTGGTTGAAGCACAGGTCGAAGTCGGGTTAGGGCCATTACATACCCAATTCGACGATCAGGGGTATGGCTATACCAGTCTGTTTCTCGATTCATCCGTCGCCCGCTGGAGTCTGGGTGCAGAAGGCTATCGCCCCCAGGACGGTTGGACACTGCAAGGCACTATCCCTGTGCAATATAACGTGGGGCATATCGTGGTGGCGGAAGGTGATACTGTCGCCCCAGCAGGCCGCTTCATGGTGTCGTTAAATAAATGGTCGGTGGATCGTTTCTTATCAACCGGGCCGCTGCTGCCACAAAATCTGCAATTGGTGGACATCAGCCA
>CAZTLI010000579.1:0-2608 GCA_964614375.1 uncultured Anaerolineaceae bacterium | reverse complement strand
ACCGACTGTGGCGTGGCGTCGAGCAGCGGCAGCACATGGTCGGCGGGGATACGGTCTGTTTGCAGCATTTGCCGCACCAGCAGCGACGACGCATCATCGCGCCCAATCATCCCCAGAAAATGCACGTCATCACCGAGTGTGGTCAATGCTTTAGCGATGTTATAGCCCACGCCCGACACGCTACTGCGGACGCCATTAAACGCAAATCGCACCGGGTTGTATGCCAGTGGAAAGCCGTCGATTTTCAGCGTGGTTTCGATGTTGATAAGGCCAGCGACGAGGATGCGAGTCATAGGCGGTTGAGTTCATCAATCATTGCGGGGCGGTTGTTGTACTTCTGCTTGAGGTCTGCGGCAATCTGGTGGGCGAGTTCAGGTTGACCAAGCTGCTTGATTCGGCGCAGGTAATCGGTCATCTGGTGATAAACATCGCGGCTGCTGGATTGTTTCAGGCCGTTGTAGACGGTCTCTTTGTAAATGGCGACAGCCGATTCAGGATAGCGTTGTTCTATATCCGTCCGAAAGGCTTGCAAGGTATGGATACCATTGGCGAGCACATAATCGCGCAATCGTTCCCACATCGACTCACGCCGATAGATTTCGCCAATGACGGAACTGCCCCACTCGCGGTAGCGCGGCGATAATTTCGTGATGAGCTTTTCGACATACTGCGCCCATTCTGCCTGTGGGATAACGTCTTTGAGCGTCTCGTAATGGTTGAAATCGGCAGAATTGATAAATAACGACTCCGCAAGTGTAATGACGGTTGGTGTATCATCCTGTTTGCGGGCAATCACCAACAGCAGTTCACGATATTGGATGACCAGCCCACGATAGCGATTGTCCTCTGCCGCTTTAATCCCTGCGTTGCACAGGTCTTGCGCTTCGGCATACCGCTCCTGCTCGATGTAGAGATCAATCAACCGTTTGCGGCTGTCATCCAGATGTTTGTTTTCCAGCAAAAACGCTTCGATAGCCTGTGGCGAATCGCCCACACGCTGCATAAATTCTTGTTTGAGGCGCTGCGCCCGCTCCTGGGTATAGCGTAGATGCCAATCGTCATCCCGGTTTATAGGGGGAAAGGTTGAAATTGAACGATAGCGTTTGGTCGCCGTTTCGACCATCCGGTCACAGGCAGCGAAGAATATCTCACGATCCTGCGGAGTCGCGATTTCACCCGCTACGTGCAGCAGCGTCCAATTGTTGTCAAACCCTTGATGACGACGCTCAAAGGCTTCTTGCAGTGCATAATCAAAAATCTGCCGTTTTTCATCATCCGTCCCGTCTTGAGCCACCTTTTCGAGGAGACCAATCGCTTCTTCCAGACTACTCCCCAGGTCACCACTGGAATCGTCGGCCTGTTCGAGTACCGGCGCGACAGTCTCGATAACTGCTTGCAGGATGGGGATGGCTTTGGCGGATTCTCCAACATCAAGTTGCGCGACTGCCTGACTTATCACCTCCCAAACTGTCCGCCCTGCACGACGCGACCCCGAATAATCCAGAAATCCGCGGTCACTGTGGCTGTTAATCACGTCGCTGATGATGGCGGCATACGTCTGTTTGGCGGGTGGAGATTGACCATATTGCAGCCGTAGTTGATTGCCGAGCGCGCGGTCTTTTTTCACCTGCTGCATCACAATCTCGACCAGTTCGGTGTGGGATAATCCTTCGACCAGCTCCCGTACTTCGCCGGACGGGCGTTTGGCCTTTGGACTATCGCTCTGTAAATCGCCCCGAATGGCATAAAGCACGGCGACAGTGTGCTTGCAATATGACCCCCAATCATACGGGCAGTCGCACAGCGTTGAGATGATAGTATTTGCGTCGATGGTTATTTCGACCGCATATTCGGCGCTGCCATAGACAGTGGCTGTCCATGTGGCATCGAATTGGCGCAAATTGTGAACGAGGCCGTCGTTGAAGTAACGCCAGCCGCGCTGTACGATGGAATTGTCAATCGTATCTTGAAAATTGTCGAGCGTTAGCATCGCGCTGCGTCCAGAAAATCATATAAAGGGGTATTGTCGGCCTCCAGCCTGTGGATGACATGGCCTTCACCGGGCACAACTTCCAGTGATACCGGGATGTCGAGGGATTTCAAGAGCTGTTCGGTGCGGCGCATCGCCTCGACCCATGCCGGGTCATTCTCGCCCGCATACATCGACACGCGCATCGCTTGCAGGCGGTCAAGATGCTCATAATCGCGTTGGTCGGGCGGATAACCGGGCAGCGCCAGAACCGACAGGAAGCGTTCAGGCCAATCAATCGCCAACCGAAACGCGCTGCGTCCCCCGTTGCTAATGCCCGCTGCATGAAATTTGCCGCCTTCGACTTTGTATTGTTTGAGCAGGCTGGACATTAATTCGGGCATATACTTCTGTGAGCCAGAGAAGAACAGCACCCCATTCGGCGCAGCGGGGCTGACGACAATCCAACCCCGTTTGAGGGCTTCGCGCTCCCAATAGGCTTCGACACAGGCTTCGACCAGCGTCATATTTTGTCCACCCGGCGGCAGTGCCAGCAGTACGGGATAGGTCTGTTCGGGGTCAAAGTCGGGCGGCAGGCCGCGCCCGTTGTCGGAGACCGTCAAGCGTAACTGCCCGTTT
>CAZTLI010000578.1:0-2626 GCA_964614375.1 uncultured Anaerolineaceae bacterium | reverse complement strand
GACTGCCGCCACCAGATTGAGTGGCGATGAATCGGCAGCGACTTCTTCCGCCGTTTTGCCAATGCCCGCCAGCCACGTCTTCTGGAAGAGGAACGGCGCATTGAACCACATCGCCCCGACCACGACATTGACAATGGCCGCCGCGACAACGGCGACTAAATTGAGATTTCCAACAGCCTCCATCCATCAGCCTCCATGCACGCGCTTATAGGCCGCCTGTAAATGGGTCAAGACATCACCATTGACCTGTTCCGGCGATGTGACTTCAATCATGTGGGTGAGATTGGGCATCGCCCCCAAACCTTTCGCCCGTTCTACGAAGTTATCGAAGGGACGGTCGCCTAAATCGAGTCCAATCCGCATATTGGTCTTGTTGATGCGGGCACAGGCAAATATCTTCTTGCCTTCGATGGAAATATAGGTCTTGGTCGGGATGCACTCGACATCGGCTAGATTGTCCTCAATCAATTTCACCAGCGCATCGTAGCACGGTTTTTGCGATTCGTTGCCCTCGAACAGCTTGCGAAACAGCACCGCATAATCATAGACCGGCTGCCCATCGTTCAGGTAGATTCCGGCAATGAACGTCGCCTGCATGTGATTGAGTTGGTGCGCCGATTTCAGATGATCGACCAGTTCTTTGGTCTTCGACAACCCGGTTTTGTCGAGGATGTCCATCCATTCAGGGACGGTGTGCCCTGTGTTTTCTTTGGCGGATGCAATAAATTCTTGTTCCAGTTCCTGGCTACCGCGTGCCATAATGCCTCCTGTTCTGTAAGTTTGATGAAAATATCTGCCGCGATGGGCATCCCTTAAAAGTTGCAGCACGCTGTCCTCGTGCGTCAGCCCTTCGACCTGTCTGTCGATGACATATTGCGTGCTGCTGAGTGTGCGGGCGAAATTGGTGAGCAGGCTGTATTCCTCAACTACGGAACTCATAATCTATCCCTCGTTCACAGTAAACCGTTCAGTGGGTTGGCGTTTTGGGCGACCCCATTGAGTCGCCCGTACAACACAAATTAATTCGCGCTGGCGTCTTTCCACAGGGCGATGCTGTTGCCGCTGGGGTCGATGAACATCGCCATCGCGCCATATTCCCCGATTTGCAGCGGCTGCATGGCAATGGTCGCGCCCAGACTTTCGGCTTTCTTCAAATCGGCTTCAAGGTCGGTGCTGCCGACATAAATCACCGGGCTGTTCGGCTTGACCTGATCGCTGAGTTCGACATACGCGCCGCTGGTATTGCCGCTGCTGAAAATATAGGCTGTTGACGGCTCGGTGACGATGGTGCATTCCCAACCGAACAGGTCTTTAAAGAAGGCGTTGGCCTTGTCACGGTCGGCGGCGGGCAGGTCAACATGGACGATATTGCGCTTGCTCATAAGTTGTTGCTCCTTGTGTGATAGAACAGTTGTTTTGATTGATAGCTCAAATGTACAACTTAAAGTCAACTTTAAGTCAAGCGCTTTTTTGAAATTGATCGAAAACAGGTTGAAGCGCGTGCCGAAGCCGTACGTGGAGGCGACACACACAGTATGGCTAATCAATCCACAAGCAGCGATGGGTCACCACAAAGGACTTTACGATAATAGGCGCGGCGTTTGTGGATGTGCATTCCTGCCCGTTCATACAGCGCAACGGCATTGGTCGGATTCGCCGCATCCACACTCAAAACCGCTTTTGTCCAGCCGCGTTGGGCGAATAGATGAAAACTCTGGCGCAGCAGTGCCAGTCCTAGCCCACGTTTGCGCCAGTGCGCCCGCACGCCCAATACACCGACATATCCCTCGCCCGAATCATCGCCCACTGGCTTATTGATGACCACACCCGCGATGTCCCCCGTCGCGCTATCGACAGCCATCAGCCACAACGCCGCATCGAAGTGGTCACGGTCTTCAAGATTGTAGTGCAGCCACGTCTCATAGGGCATATCGTCAATGTGTCCCCAGTGGTCACGGAACGCCTCCTGATGGACTTCGTAAAAGCGGCGGGTATCCATCTCCGGGTGAAATGGGCGCAGTTCAAAACCGTCTGGCATGGGAACAGGTGGCATATCCGGCGTGAGGTCAATGTGCATGTCATAGCCATAACGGACGATGGTGTATCCGGCGGCAGTGAGCAATATATCCGCGCCCTGATTTTCCGAAGCGACAAATCGCTGCACATAGAGGGGTTTTCCCGGTGGCAGTTCAGGTTTACGCCGCCTCACCGCGAAGTCCGCCGTTTCCAGCAGCCAGCGCCCCACGCCCTTACGGCGCAAATCGGGGTGGACTATCCCCTCGCCCCATGCGCGCCCGGTCTTGACATCCAGATGCGCGTCACACATGCCGATGATGCGTTCGCCGCTGTAGTATGTGCCGGGAATCACCGCCAGATAACAATCGCGTTCTGCTTCATAACCGGGCCATGTGAAGGCATGGCGCAGGCTGTCGGGTGCGTGGCGCGTTTCTTCGCCATCATGCTCATAAGCCAGATTCAACATCCCGACTAACCGGTGCAAATCATCCCACCGAAACGGGCGAATGGTCATATAGGGCGAACGTCCCCGCCGCATAGAGTCTCCTGAACTATTGGACGAAACAAAAAGAATGCTTATGATGGACAAGGGCGCGATGAGCACTGTTTT
>CAZTLI010000577.1:0-2644 GCA_964614375.1 uncultured Anaerolineaceae bacterium | reverse complement strand
GCCCCAGACCGCTGCCACTCTGCCCGTTGATGGTTGTCGCACGATAGAATTTTTCGAAAATGTGTGGTAATTCGTCTTCTGGTATACCGATACCCTCATCTATGACCTTAATCTGCACAGTGTCATAAAGATGCGTTGCGCTGATCGAAATCACCGTATCGGGTTTGGAATATTTCTGGGCATTATCCAGCAGGTTGATAAACACCTGCGCGAACAGCGTCAGATCAATCGGCAGCAGGGGCAGGTCATCAGGAAAATTAATCTTGATATGGCGTCGGCTGAGCTGCTCACGAAGCAGTGACCGCGCCACGCCAATCACTTCAGATAGGTCGTACAGGTCGCGTTTGAGTTTAATTGCCCCTGCTTCCAACCGCGACATATCCAGCAAATTGCCCACCAGTCGATTGAGCCGTTCGGCTTCCGAAAACGCGCCCAGCAGCAAGTCATGTTGTGAGCTTTCGTCCAGGCGGGCGTCACCCTCTAGCAGGCTGCTGAGTGTGCCCGTAATGGAAACCAGGGGCGTGCGTAAATCGTGCGAAATCGAATTCAATACCGCCGTTTGGAGCTTTTCTTTCTCGCGCAGTAAACGGGCTTGTTGGGCTTCTTCGCCCAGCTGCACCGCTTCTAGCGCCAGTGCCGATTGGGTGGCGAAGGCATCCAGCAAACGCTGTTGTTCGAGCGAGAAAGTGTCATCCAGATACAGCGCCAATACCCCCACAACCTGCTGCGCCGTCGTCAGGGGAACATAACGCGCGGCGGCATTCGACAGCGTTTCGGTGTCTTTTCCGGCGGATTGCCCGTGTCCATATGCCCACAGTGCGATGGCCTGTTCGCCCTTTTCTGACCGAAAGCCGTCGGATTGCGCCACTATTTGCAGGCCACTATCAACAGGCAGATAGAGCGCCGCCTCTGATTTAAAGGATTGCTGCACATGGGTGATAATCCGCTGGACGATGACCGTCCGTTCTACCGTCGCGGATAATTCGCGGCTGAGTGAATAAAGCTGGGACGTTTCCTGCTCACGGCGACGGGCGGCTGCGGTCTGGCTGCGGGCGCGCGAGGTTAAACTGGCGATGATAACGCCGACACTGAACAGGCCAAGAAACGTTAGCAAATACTCGGCATCGGCGACCCGTAAGGTGTATTGCGGCGGCACAAAGAAGAAGTTGAACGCGATGACACTCAGTACAGCCGACATCACCGACGCGCCATAGCCCATTCGCAGCGCCACAATCACCACCGCCAGCAGATAAAACATCACCAGATTGGCGGGATTGAGCGTCAGTACCAGATTGACGAGTGTGCCCGCCAGCGTCGCAACAAAGACGATCCCCACAACCTGCCCATACGTGAACAGGTCGATATGAAAGCGTTGAACAGGCATGGTATGCGTGAGGGCGACCTCTTCGCCGGTGCTGATGACGTAAATATCTATCGCGCCGCTTTGCCGTACCAGTCGATTCACGATTGAGCCGCGCAGCAGTTCACGCCAACGAGGTCGTAGTGGCTGCCCGACGATGATTTTGGTGATGTTATTGTGGCGGGCGAAGTGCAGCAGTGCGTCCGCTACCGATGCCCCCGTAATTGTATCGACTCGCGCTCCCAGACTTTCCGCCAGTTTCATCGTGTCGTTCAAGTGGCGATGGTCGATGTCTTGCAGTGTCGGGTGTGCCGGGTCATCGACATAGACCACCATCCATTCGGCGTCTAATTCCTGTGCCAGTCGGCAGCCTGTGCGGACCAGTCGCGCGCTTAATGGACTGGAACTGATGCACACCAGCAAGCGTTCGCTCGCTGCCCAGGGGCCGGGTATCGCCCGCATCTGCATATACGCCCGCATCTGATGATCGACGCGGCGGGCCGTCTGCCGCATCGCCAGTTCACGCAATGCCGTCAGATTGCCCGGACGGAAAAATTTGCGTGTAGCGCGTTCGGCCTGTTCAGGGACATAGACCTTACCCTCGTCCAGACGGTGCAGCAGGTCTTCGGGCAGCAGGTCAATGAGTTCAATCTGGTCTGCGCTATCAAAAATGCGATCAGGCACGGTCTCGTGGATGGTGACACCCGTTATTTGCGAGACGACATCGTTCAGGCTTTCGATATGCTGGACATTGACCGTCGTATAGACATCAATCCCGGCATTGAGCAGGTCTTCAACATCAAGGTAACGCTTCGGATGGCGTGAATCGGGAAGATTGGTGTGGGCCAGTTCGTCTACCAGCACAATTTGCGGGCGTCGCGCCACAATCGCATCGACACTCATCTCTGTCAACGTGATACCACGATAATTTGATTGTGTTCGGGGGATGAATTCTAATCCATTGAGTAACGCATCGGTCTCGACGCGCCCATGTGTTTCGATATAACCGACCACGACATCCGCGCCCTCTGCACGCCGACGCTGTGCGGCTTCGAGCATGGCATAGGTTTTGCCGACGCCCGCCGCATAGCCGAGGAATATCCGCAGCTTCCCGCGTATAGAATCACCATTGCTAGCGGGGAGTCCGGCTAGCAGGCTGTCGGGGTCGGGGCGTTCAGGTTGCATGTTCATTGTCATTAACCCGCACTCATGCAGGTAGTTATCTCTATTTTACCCTACCCTGCGCCTCCGTCTATCGCATCCAGCGTCCGATTCAATCGCAGC
>CAZTLI010000576.1:0-2680 GCA_964614375.1 uncultured Anaerolineaceae bacterium | reverse complement strand
CTGGTGAGGATGTCGGGAATGAAATAGGTGCGTTTATCCAACGGCACACGTTTGGCGGTATCTTCACCGATGTTTTCACTCTGGGGTGGCAAACTATGGGCGTGAATGATGACTTTATAGTAATGCACACCTAGGAACACTAATAAAAACACGGGCAATGCCAACACATGCACCATATAAAAGCGCAAAAGGCCGTTCGCGCCCAATTCAGGCGCACCACGTACCAGCAGGTTGACTTCTGTACCAATGGCGGGTGTGGCTTCCACCATACTCGCGCCGATAGTCACCGCCCATAACGATAGCTGATCCCACGGCAGGAGATAACCCGTAAAGCTGAGCAAGCCGGTAAAGACCAGCAGCAGCACGCCCGTAAACCATGTGAATTGGCGCGGCCTTTTATAACTGCCTGTGAACCACGTTCGCATCATGTGCAGGGCGACAATCAGCACCATCGCCTCTGCGCCCAGACGATGCAAATCGCGCATCAACTGACCGAGCGGCACATTACCCAGAATATTGAGCATGTTTTCATAGGCGATTTCTGGTGCTGGGGTATACCAGAACATCAAAATGATGCCGGTAATGGTTTCAAAAAAGACAAAATAGGTACTTAACCACCCTAAGCGGAAAGTCGGATACAGTCCAGTCACTTCCTCATGGAAATAACTGGGGCGCATGTGCAGCCAGAATCCGTCCGCATGGGGTGTGAGACGGGGGTTGGGGCGGCGTGATGGTTTTTCGCCACGCAGCGCTTCCCGCACGTCTTGAAGGTTCATGCCAGCGGTCATGCGCTCGACCACTTCATCAACACCCTCTAATACTGCTCGTTTCAGTCCTTTTTCCTTGATGTCGTCAAGGAATGATGGAAACGGGAGTATGGACATTTAACCGCTCCTCGTTCTATCCAATGGATACGGAGTAATAAAGATGAATAGGCATTACACACGCCCTGCCCGTTGGATGAGTGAACCTGTATTGATTTCGATTTCGAGAATCTCTTTGGTCGGGTCAAGGGCGATGGGGTCACCTTCGGCGTCGGTTGTCGCTTGCGTGCCATCTGCATAGATAACGGTCATCAGAAAGCGATCCAACGAACGGGGTGCAGGGCCTTCAATATAGAGACCGCTCAACTCAAATTTCGACCCGTGACACGGGCATTCGAAGCGATGATTGGTCGCAACCCATTTGGGCAGACAGCCCAGGTGTGTACAGACCTGATATAAGGCCAGAACACCGTCCTCTACATGGGTAATATGAAAACGCCCCACCGGGTCGGTAAATGGCGCTGCTTGTAATTCTGGAATAACATCTGGCCCAAACTTGAACGTCCCACCAAATTCACCTTCCTGAAACCGGGGAAAGGCGAACCAGATTAAGCCGGCGGTGGCTTCGCCCAATAAGAGTGCCATTGACGCACCCCAGATATAAAACAAGAATTCGCGGCGGCTGGGCGCGCTCACAGTAATGTCACTGGCTGCGCGTTCCGCTGCCACTGCTCTGGTTTCGGCGGACTTTGCTGCGGTTGCCATAGATGTCGTCCCTCCAGAACACCTTAGGGTTAAGCTGTAATAGCAAACACCATTGGGGAGTGTTTGTGGTTGGCTAATACCCGGTTAGGTTTTGAACGTTTAGTCTGTTAAATATATCACCATCAATAGGGGCTGTCAAAAACTGCCCCACACAGATCAGCGTCAAAGTTTATGCGCTATGTAGCATAAGTTTAACGCAAATAGTGCCGAAAATCACGACCTGTTTTGAACAAATTTACACGATTTATGGGCATTATCCCAGACGCCGCTGTAATCCGGGCTGAATTAATGATAGGTAGAGTCAGTCGGGTTTGCAGAACGGACGTTGCAACGCAAATTGTATTTGCGCTTGATCGCATATTGCTCACACACCGTTGGCGCGCCATAATAGATGCTATGCCGATACAACAAATTAACTACGGACGAGTAACCTGGATTAATATCATTAATGCCACCACCGATGATGTGGATGAACTTCAACATCAGTATTCGTATATCCATCCGCTGCACTTAGAAGACATCCGCAGCCCAATGGAACGCCCGCGTATAGACGAAGATGAAGATTATCTCTTTGTCGTGATGCACTTCCCTTTATGGGATGCGCGTTTGCGATTGTCGCGGGCGAGCGAAGTGGACATGATTGTGGGGCGCGGCTATGTGGTGACGATTCACGATGGTCGGTTGAAGCCACTTTTGAAGTTATTTGAGGATTGTGAACGGGACGAAGATGCGCGAATGCAGTTGTTGGGCAAGGGAGCGAACCATACATTTTATACCATTATTGACCGTCTGGTGGATTATATTTTCCCGATTTTGCGGCGGGTTGATGCCAATATTCACGATATAGAAGAAAATATTTTTACCGCCAATACGCGACGGATTATTCAAGATATTGCCGTTGTGCGTCGGGATATTATTGCATTACGGCGGATTATTCGGCATCAGGTGCCTATCGTAGAAGCATTGGAAAATGGCGATAATCCCATCGTGCATGAAGACCTCGAAGAATATTTTAGCGACATTGACGATCACTTACGTAAAGCCCGCGACATAATCGAAGAAGACTATGAAATTATCGTCAGTCTGTCGGAGACGACGGACACGCTGGCGAGCCATCGGGCGACCGGCGAGTTTGATCCGCGGTTCTGGTT
>CAZTLI010000575.1:0-2695 GCA_964614375.1 uncultured Anaerolineaceae bacterium | reverse complement strand
TGGAATTCATAGGGCACGGGGCCGCTGCCGATTGCCTCCACCGCATACTCAAGACCGGTGGCGTTGGTGGCATATTCCACACCGACTGTTGTGCCAAATTGTGATGGTTCAACCGAGGCTGTGTGCCAGTAGCCGTTCGCATCCACCGCGATGGAATTGTCCCAGCCATCGTGCCCCTCACTGGCAATCGTGAGCAGCGTCCACTGGCCTTCGACCACCATCGCAACCACTTCATCACCCAACGCCGGGTCAAATTCCTGGGCTTGATGGTCATGATAGGCGATAAAGGGTTGGCCCTGAAACGACACGGCGATGTCTAGCGGGCCATAAAAATAACCTTCGCTGACCTGTGTCGTCTCCCATTCACCCGACGCATTGTTAGCGTAGAACACGCCGCCCATCATCGCTTCGGTTATCCACGCCACATGAATTACACCGTCGGGGCCAATGGCAATCGCGGGTTTGATGCCTTCGCCCAACGTCTCCGTAGGCCAGAGCGTGTTTTGGGCTGCGCCGTTGTAGAGAGCGGTAGTCAATAAGAGGCTGAGTATGAGGAAAAATAGGCGTTTTGACATGATTTACTCCGTTAACAAAGCGGCTCTATGGAATGGATAGATTTTACCACACAGTCCTTAACCACTGCTTACGACAGAAGCGACAACCCGCTCGAAAGTGGATTGGGCGCGATTGCGCTGGTCAGCGGGGGCGCGCAGGGCGATGGTGACTGTTATAGCGCCCAGGCTGACTGTTTCGATTTGCGTCGCGTCGGCCAGCGTGGAGTCATCGACTGTGGCATAAAGCGTGATGCTGATGGTGTCGTCGGGCGATACTAATACTATGACAGGCGGTTCGGCGGCGGCATTGGCTTTCACAACGCGCCAGTTTGCTGGATAGCCTGCGCGGAACAGACCTGTATCAACCCATTCGTCGGTAATGGTGATGGTCGTGCCGGGTGGGGCGTTTAACTGCGGTGGAGTGGCTGGTGGCGCAAGCTGACCACATCCCGCCAGCAGACAGGCCAGTATACACAGGCGCCAGACTAGCGCGCGGACGCTCATGGCACACGATTAGGCGCATCGTCTGCCGCCAGACTGGTCAACCCGGCGTCATCACGATTACACAATATGAAGCCTGACCAGCGTGCCACACGCCACACGCCGCTGTCGATTTGTTCCATGCGCGTATAAATACACACACCGCTGCCCCCCGCGCCAGCTTCATAGTAAGCGATGAGCAGCACATCCCAATCGCTGCCAATGGGCTGTGAACGTCTAAACACGGCCTGCTGCAATGTTCCCCATTCGTCGGGTACATACGCCATCACACAGGCCGACACCCGACCATCGGGACAATTCTCCGTCACATGGGTTTGCAGTGGTTCGGTCATCAGCGCAAAAGCGGTGGATTCGTCGCCAGTCGCGGCGGCATTCACCCATTGTTCGGCAATGGCATATTGCGCTGTCTGGGCAGGCACAAGCGCCAATGTTAATAGAATTATCAGCGCAATACTGCCGACGATAATGGCGGTCAGCAGCAGATTTCTACGCCGTTTTCGCTGTTCCTGTGTCATGCTCCCGTCCTCAAGGTGTTGAGTTTTGCTGTTTCAATGACGTATTCTAGCGGAAGGTGGGGGAGAACTGTAGGCTATAGGGCATACAGTCTATCGCGGTCTAATTTTGTGCAAATTGACCTTTAGGGGTGATATGTTCAAAAATAAAACCCTCTGCACAGGCTGTACAGAGGGTGATGTGTCGGTGTTTGGGATGGCGCGAATTAGCGGCGGAAACGGCGACCAAAGCGGTTGCGGTTGCGACGACCAATTTTGACCAGTTTATCGCTGATGGCCTGCTCGTTTTGGGCTTCACGCAGGATACGGTCATTGCGCTGCTGCACCATACGCAGTTCGTATTCGTTGAACATGGTGTGTACTCCTCTTGAGTGTCTAATCTTCGCTGTGGATGCTGTTACACATCAAAGGCTATCAATGCGATGGGAAAGTCTAGCAATCGGCGTTGATTTTTCAAGGGTGAATGGAGTGTTCCCCCGCGATTTTACTATCTGCGCGCACGGGCTGACCTTCCCAAGAAAAACGCCCCACACATTGGCGGAGCGTATCCGTTGGTTGTGTCGAGTATCAGGCTTAACGGCGGCGGGTGCGGCGTCCTAGTAGACGACTGCGTAACTGCCGTTCCGTTTGTTCCTGCTCATTATGCTCTGCCAGATGTTGCGATTGCGCTTCCTGTACAAAATGGGATTGGCGCTGTTGTGCAACTTTCAGTTCGTATTCATTCACCATCACCGCACCTCTGATTGTTGGATGTGCCACTGTGAGGTAGGGTCTAATCTTCCACGCAGTTCTTCACGTTTCACCATACGCTTATTATACGTCACCTCTGGTTGCTTGAGAATAAAGATTGGGGTGTCTGGCCTATTTCTGATACATTTCTAAAGTGTCTGTGGATTTTAATGACCTGTCATGAGCCGCTCAAGCCGGTTATAGCCGATTATGACCGAAACCGCAGCGCGTGAGATTCTTGTAATGAGGTGAAAAAAGTCGCGATTCTTTCTATAATCGGCGGCAATTAAATCATCGTGTGCATACATGACGCGCACGTCTCTAAAATAGTCATTTTTAATGAAACAATATGTTCGCCAATTATGCAGCGAAATCGTCAATAGATCGAGTTCGGATGCC
>CAZTLI010000574.1:0-2705 GCA_964614375.1 uncultured Anaerolineaceae bacterium | reverse complement strand
TCTCGCGCCGGAATCATTTGAAGGGGGCGTCGCCAACGAACGGACGGATATCTGGGCGTTTGGTATTCTGCTCTATGAAATGCTCATCGGCAAACTGCCCTTTGAAGACAGCCACATTTCCACGCTCATCACGTCGATTTTGACCGCGCCCATCCCCAATCTGGAGACGATGCGCCCCGACATTCCCATCGGTCTAGTCGATTTGGTCAACCGGATGCTGGAACGTGATCCCAATCAACGTGTGCCGAGTGTGCGTCTGGTCGGTGCGGAATTGGAAGCGGTGATTCGGGGTGATGCGCGTGTGGTTGCGCCCCGTATGCCCTTATCCACCCGCTTTGATACACCGCCTGCCGCGCGAACGTCCGAAGTGATGAAACGCCATCATCACAATCTGCCCGCACAAACCACACCCTTCGTTGGGCGCGATGTCGAACTGGCGGAAATCGCCGATTTGCTCCATTCACCCGAACAGCGGCTCATCACCTTGATTGCACCGGGGGGCATGGGCAAAACCCGTCTGGGTATAGAGGTCGGTCAGCAGGCCTTGAACCAGTTTGAACAGGGCGTCTTCTTCGTCCCCCTCGCGCCCTTGAGCGAAACGGGGCAAATCGTGCCCGAAATCGCCTCCAATATCGAATTTGAATTTGGCGGTCAAGCCGAACCGAAAGACCAGTTGCTCGATTATCTGCGCGAAAAAGAGATGCTGCTGATTCTGGACAATTTTGAGCATCTCATCGGCGGCGCGAGTATCGTCGGCGACATCCTGCGTGCCGCACCGAACGTGCAAATTATCGCCACCTCGCGCGAACGCCTGCGCTTGCAAGGGGAACGTATCTATGATGTGCCGGGGATGACCTTCCCCGATTGGGAGACGCCCGAAGAACTCAACGAATTCAGCGCCGTTCGCCTGTTTTTGCAGAGCGCGCGCCGTGTCCAGCCCGATTTTGAGATTAATAAAGACACCGCCCATTGTGTCGCCCGCATCACGCGCCTGGTACAGGGGATGCCGCTGGGGATTGAGCTGGCGGCGGCGTGGTTGGAGGTGTTGTCACCGTCGGAAATTGTGAGCGAAATCGAAAGAAGTTTTGACTTCTTAGAGACCGATTTGCAAGATGTGCCCGAACGTCATCGCAGCCTGCGCGCGGTATTTGAATATTCTTGGAATCTACTAGCGCAAGACGAACGCGACGTGCTGGCACAGTTAGCAGTATTTCGGGGCGGATTTTCACGCGAGGCGGCAATGGCTGTGACAGGCGCGTCATTGAGGACATTGACGGCGCTGGTCAATAAATCGCTGCTGCGCCGTTCGCCCGATGGTCGTTATGAACTGCACGTCCAGATTCAGCAGTTCGCGCTCGAAGCCCTCGACGCGACTCCGACTGTTGCGGCAGAGGTCAAAGCCAAACACGCCGATTTCTATATCGAGTATGTCGCCATACGCGAAGAAGGGATGCAGGCCGAACAGCAAAAGCGCGTGACTGACGAAATGACCGCCGAACTCGAAAATATCCGCGCGGCGCTGTTCGAATCCATCACATCTGGCAAGCCTGAAGCCGTTGACCGGGTGCGCTGGCCTCTGTTGTGGTATCACGAATTCACCAGCACACCCCGCAATGGCGTCAAGCTGTTCGAGCAGTTGATACAGGCGCTCCAGAAACAAGGCGTAAAACACGACGATTTGATGGTGCTGCGCTTGCGTTCGATGGTGGTGGGGTTGAACATCCGCATTGGCATCTACGACAATCAACGCCAGACGATGGAAACGATTCTGGGGCAGTTGCGGCAATATGACGATGCCGAAGCCGAAGTCTATGGCCTGAATAATCTGTGTTATGTGTGTATGATGACGGGCGAGTACGACGACTCGGTGGACTATGGCAGGGCGTCCTGTGATTTGTCGTCGTCGATACATAACACGGCCTTACGTGCGATTGCGGTGGGTAATCTGGGGTATGTCCATTACCTGCGCGGTGAATTGGAGCAGGCCAAACAGCTTTATGAAACCCTGCTCGATGGCAGCACATTTGTCAATATGTCCGGTGTGGGCTTAGCCTACTATAACAACAACATGGGCGAAATCTTGCGGGCGATGGGGCAGCAGCAGCGGGCGCGCCAGTGTTTTGAAGACGCTTATACCCGATTCAAAGCAATCGAACATCAACGCGGGATGGCCTTCTCGCTCAATAATCTGGGTGGCGTCCTGTTTGGCGAGGGCAGAATCAACGAAGCCGAAGAAAAATACCGCCAGAGTTACCGCCTCAACCGGGACATCGGTGACCGTTGGGGTACAGGTCATTCGCTGAGCGCATTGGGCAATATCGCGCTGCTCAACGGCGACAATGACGAAGCACAGCGATACTATCAAGAAAGCCTCGAACTGCGTAAGAGTATGGGCGACAAACGCACCATCGCCGACTCGCTCACGGATTTGGGCGATGTGGCGGGCGCAAAAGGCCAATTGGATGAATCAGAACGGCTGTATGCAGAGGCACTCGAATTACGGCGTGAAATCGGCGACCCACAAGGTGAAGCCTACGCGCTCATTTCACTGGCGTGGGCAAAAGTCGCCCGCAGCGAATTAGACCTCGCGCTGGACTATTCGCAGCAAGCCCTCGACATCGTAGAACCCATCAATGCGATTTTTGGTTTATTTCAGATTGTGTCGATGCGCGGCGCGATTTATCTCGAACGCGATGACTATCAAG
>CAZTLI010000573.1:0-2750 GCA_964614375.1 uncultured Anaerolineaceae bacterium | reverse complement strand
ATTACCGGACACTGGTTTCCTAAAGAACTCATCCCCGAAGTCGATATGGGCAGTTTGCATTTAGCAGATGCCGTGCTTGACCTTGCTGGTGGCGGGCCATTGCCCACTAACGAAATCTTGGAGCAAATGGGTGGTTTGCCCGGTAGCACAGCCGCACTTCAAGAATTTGCGCTCAACTATATGTTGAACGAAGATGATCGCTTTGATGAAGTTGGCCCACAGGGTGAGGTACTCTGGTATCTGAATCGCCTTGAACCGGGTGAAGTGCGCGAAACCCCGGATGTATTGCAGTACAAACCCATTGACTACGAGCCATCCCTACTCGACGCCGAAATGCTCGACCTTGAACGGGAAATCGCCGACGAGTATTCAGACGTTCGCACGCGGAGCAACCTGCAAGAAGCGACCATTGCACTCATCTATCCACATCGACGCGCGGGCACACTGCCATTGAATGCAGCCACACAACAAATTTTCCCTAAAGGCCGCAGTCCGCGCATCTGGGTGACGCTGGTGGACGGTCAAGATGGCGAAGAATATACCGGCTGGGTTGTTCATAGCAGTCGCTATGTTTATGGATTAAACGCATTCTATCAAAAACATGAGCTGCCCGTCGGCGCAGTTGTCAATGTCCGCAAAGGGGACGCGCCCGACAAAGTAATCGTCAATTATAATGCCTATCGCGCCCGTACTGAATGGACTCGTTTGCTCACACCCGACGGTAACAAAGTGGTGTTTGAAAACGAAAAACGCGCGATTGGCGCGGATTACGACGATCTGATGATTATCGGTGTCGATGACATTGCCGCAGTAGACCAGTTGATTAAAGAAACACGCCAGCAAAAGAAAGCTTTGAGCACGATTCTCAGAATGGTGATTCCACCCCTGGGACGCCTGGTGCCACAGGGCACCGTTCATGCGAAGACAATCTACAGCGCCGTCAACGTGGTCTATCGCTGTCCACCGGGGCCTATTTTCGCCACGCTGCTCACTAACCCGGATTTTGAATATCTCGGCGGTCATTATTGGAAATTGGCAGGCGATTGATGGTTCGTTTAACACACAAACCAGCTTTCTGGTATAGACCCCTTAATGGAAACGGAAAAAACCTATGCCTCCCGGTAAACCGAGCGCCCTCATAAAACCGACGCTCAACACACAATTTTATATCGACTATGATTGGTGGGAGAACAAACAGGATTTACAAATCTACCTCCTGAGTCATCTGACAACTGAACTCCGTGACCGACTCAGCGATTCGCCAGAAGGCAGACTGGTGGATTATATCAATCCTGATACAGGCGAAGTCACACAAATGGATGAAATCGGCATGGCGCTGCAAGAAGCTGCCAGAGACCCGGATTTTATCAACCCACAAACATCGCTTGTGGATAGCATCTTCAGAGTTTTCCTAACCAATGACAACACGCCATTAACACCCACCCAACTTGCAGAACGCATTGACCGCGATGCCAATTTGATCCTGAAAACATTGGGCGGAATTCGTATCTACAAGGGCATCCGTCCCTATAACCCATGACCACATAATTCCCGACACCTACTAAGGAGTATTTAAATGGGTCGAGTCATCAATACCGATAGTCCGGGCAAACGCCGCAACCAGCAGATGCGTACAGTCGCCGAAATTCTGCGCCATCTCAGTCAAAAACAGGGTATCGACGATGAAGTCAAAGATATGGTCGCGACTTTGGTCTACTGTCTGCGCGATATAGACGAAGGTATCGACCACTCTGCGCTTGCGTGGGAAAAACGGGACTACTGGATGAAGGCCGAAGAATTCCGCAATCGCTGGCATTGGGTTGGACTCTATGCAGATGAGCTATTAGGGTTGGTACTCGCCGACCAATGGGATGCCCTGCCTGCGATGATGGTTAAGCTGTTCCCGCACTATGCAGACATCAATGTGACCAAGTTCACGCGCAAAGCAGCGGATTGGAAAGGCAATTACGAACAGTTGATACGGGAACGTCCACCCATCACTGAATAACATCGCCTAATCAAAGTGCGTATGCAACCACGCCGATAACGCATCGTAATCAATGTGCCGTCCGCCAATATCGGGGGCGGCATA
Source organism: uncultured Anaerolineaceae bacterium (assembly GCA_964614375.1). GTDB lineage: Bacteria > Chloroflexota > Anaerolineae > Aggregatilineales > Phototrophicaceae > CAZTLI01. The sequence continues at coordinate 658 of CAZTLI010000573.1, read as the reverse complement.
ATCGTTATCTATTGTCAGCGTTTCATAGCGACCCGCAGTGAAAATGAGCGCAGGTGTCAAACGCGCCATATCCCAGAGCGACAAATCCGTTTCTGCATCAGTCGTAAGAACAGACCACACATCAGGCCATACACGCGGATTGCGTAACGGCAGCGATAGTGCCAGCAACAGTTGCCCCTGACGCCGCACACGGTCATCTAGGCCATAACTGCCGATGATACGGGCATATTGTAATGCGCGTTCGCCATCCATCCGCTGAATACCACTCTCAAAACGCACACGTCGCACATCACCAAACGTTTCTTCATCAGGATAGCGTTCATCCTCAATGACTCGTTCGACATCCACCACGATGCCGCCGACTGCATCAACCAGTGCCGCGAATATCTCAAAATCAAGACGTACATAGCGATCAATCCGCACACCAAGCGTGCCCGTCAGCGCCGCGCGCCATCGTTGTGGGTCATCTCCCAGTTGATTAATTGGCGCTTCACCGATTTCAGGGACATCGACCAGCACATCACCGGGCAAATTGAGCACATTCACGCGCAGCAATGCCGGATTGACATTTACTAGCAGCATTGAATTTGGTTGAATGACAATACGTCCCTGTTCGCCATCGTCTATACCGACAATAAGGATGTTCATCGGCGGGGGC
>CAZTLI010000572.1:0-2783 GCA_964614375.1 uncultured Anaerolineaceae bacterium | reverse complement strand
TGTTGTATGTCATCTGGCCTAGCAGCCGTATTCCGGGATATATAGAAGACGACGAAGACGAATAAAATCCGCTTCTGGCGGGGGTTATTGGGGAGGTAGGGACATGGCACAACGCCGTGTCCCTTTCATTTTCGACGAATTGACCACCCTATTCTGTGATGGGTGTATCGTCTGTTACTTCTTCTGATCGCGGTTCCCAGACGCGGTTGGCAATGTCGATAAACAACTGTCCATCCAGGTGGTCGATTTCGTGCTGGAAGACGCGCGCCAGCCAGTCATGCGCCTTGATGCGGAAGGGTTTTCCTTCGCGGTCGTGCCCGGTGACAACCACCATCTTGTGCCGATCTACCTCACCAACAAATCGTGGAATAGAAAGGCAGCCCTCTACGCCGGCGACCATCTCTTTACTGGTTTTGATGATTTTGGGATTGGCCACCACATAAATCACACCGGCCTGATCGCCATACTCTTCTTTGCTGTCCTCATCATCTGGTAAACGGACGACAATCAACCGCTGACTAATGGCGACCTGTGGCGCGGCTAATCCCACACCGGGCGCATCAATCAAAGTTTCGATCATATCATCGACAAGCTGCTGGAACTTGTCATCGAATGCTGTGACTTTGTGCGCTTTTTTGCGAAGAACAGGGTTATCCAACCCTATAATTTCCCGTAATGCCATGTGAATTCGTTCCCACTTCTTGAATGTGCATTATGTAGTCATTGTAATGAGTTTGCGGCAAATTCGTAAGCCTGGAATCGGGTTAGTATTGGCCTTCATCCTCATCTTCCGGTAGACGCGGGATGTTCGGCAAGGGTGGGCGTGGCGGTGGCGCGCTCGACATGCCGGGCAGGGTCGATGGACGGGGCGGCACATTCGGCGGACGCACATTATCATAACCCGGCGACGGCGCCTGGGGCTGGGGGGGATGTGGTGATGGCTGCGCGGGACGTGGCCTGAACTGGCGATAGGGCGGCGTATCGGGCGTATCGGGCGTGGAGGGCGTCGTAGCTTGCGTCGGATACGGTGGATTCGTCGGCGCTGATGGTTGCCATGATGGATACTGTGGCGGTTGTGGCGCAGGTGTGGGTGTCGTTTGCTGACCATAAGACGGCGGTTGGGGGTTTGGTGTTGGTCGTGGCGTTGGGTATTGACCATAAGCGGGTGTCGTATGCGCCTGGTCGTCATATTCCGTTGGTTGTGGATAGCGTTCGGTCAGTGGGCGATTCGGCAGAAATTCACGCGCAGCATTGGGTTGTGCCTGTGGACTATCTTGCTGGATTTTGTCGTGGTAGACCTGTAGATATTCCTGAATATACTGCCGACTGCGATTCGCTTCGGCTTCGGTTGCAGTTTGTTTTACACGCGCCTGTCGTCGTAAAATTTCGGCCTGCACCTCATGCGGGCTGGGCACAGCCTGAAACTGTTTAAATGTATCTGCGCCGATAATCGAAATTCGCACATCGCCATAATCCAGCATATTGCGCCAGAAACCATCACGGTCATAGGCGACGTTATCAACACGCTGCAACAAAACGCGGTCATCTTCATCCGCCAGCCACAACGGACGTTTGCGGACGATGGTCACGGTATTGTCATCAATGATATACAGGTCGTTGCGCCAATCCCAATCGGAAAAATAAAACCAGACCCCGCCAAACACAAAGATCAAACCTGCAAAACCGAGAATCACCAATTTCAAGTCGTCAAATGGGTCAAACATCAGGTCAACCATGCCGATACCCAGTGCGACCAGCATAATCGTTATGGGCACAGCAATATAGCGCATCCACACGACATAATGTTTGCGATAGATGAGTTCACCATTCGGCCCGATAAAACGCAGCGCCGCCGGAAAACGCCAACCACCGCCCGATCGTGCGCGTTCATACTCTGGTGATTGTGGCGCAGTGGGTGACTGTTGACTATCATCATATCCTAACCAGCGGTCAATATCCGCACTGATAACCTGTCGCTGCTGTTGTTTCTGTTCCTGCTTAAAGAGGTCGCGATCCTCAAGAATCAGCTTCTGCAAATCATCAGGATAAGGAATCATCTGCAAGTGCATATTACCCGCGGTGCCTGCTGTTTTTAGCTCAATCGTGCCATAATTAAACAAACGCGCCAGCACATCCGCCGCAGAGACGAGGACATTGATTTCCTGAATACTATCGAGCGTAATCACGCGACGGCTCTCTTTGAACGTCAGTATTTCGTGTTCAATGCGTACCACACGCTGGTCGGTGATGATAATGGTATCGTTACGCCATTCGATATAGAAATAGACTCCCAACACACCCGCGACGATCAACGCGACGCCGACGATTGCCGTTGAGATTAAGGCGCTTGACAGCAGCGTCGCTACAATCAGCCCGGCAATCACAATCAGCATAGGCAGCCATAACCGCCGCGCCCATGCCCACCAATGCCGCCGCGTCACAAGCAGAACATGCTCATCTTCGCCCTGCCCTTTGAACAGTGGTTTTTCGAGTTTATAGGGCGCGCTTTTGCCGATTCCCAAATTGGCCTTGATTTCCGGGTGATGACGCAGGACATTGTTGAATCGTGTGCGGTCAAGGAACAGGACAATCGCCGTCTGGACGACACGACACGAATACTGTTCGACCCGTTGTTGGAAGAGCGACTCTTTATCAATAAACTCATTTTCACCCAGAAAACCCACTTGCCGTTCCAGACCGTCACCGCCTGTCTGCGTGAGGATGGCCTGTCCACTCACAAATAGATACAACCCGCGTGTAGGATTGCCTTGCCGGAAGACCCA
>CAZTLI010000571.1:0-2804 GCA_964614375.1 uncultured Anaerolineaceae bacterium | reverse complement strand
GACGGAATTTGTTATATAAGTTCAAGGCGCTGTCGGACGAGAGTCGCCTCAAGCTCTATGGTTACCTGTGTCAGGGAGAACGTAACGTCAGCGAACTGGCAGAACTGCTCAACTTGAGCGAACCGACAGTCTCGCACCATATCACCAAATTGCGGTCAGTGGGTATGGTCAATTTGCGTGAAGATGGGACACACCGCTACTATCGGGCGCATCCGGGCAATCTGCGGCAGTTCAAAGACTTAGTCATGCGGATTGACACGCTGCCTGTCGAAAGTGAGGCAGAAGAATCGGACGATGCGTGGATTGATGCGTTGGATATGGACGAATCGTCGCGTAAGGTGCTGCGCGATTATACATTCAACGGGCAACTGACGCGCATTCCCTCTCGCCAGAAGAAATTGATGGTGGTGCTCGATTGGCTGGCGACAAAATTCCAGCCTGATACGATGTACACCGAGAAACAAGTCAACGCCATTATTTCTGAAATCAACAGCGACTTCGCCACGCTGCGTCGTGATCTGGTTGATTTTGGTTATTTGCGTCGGGAACGCGGTGGTGGTCAATATTGGGTTACGCCCGAAAATGAACTCGCGTAATGCCTGCATTGGAGGCGCAACCGGGGTCCTCCAATGCAGTTTATGATTGCTCACCCTCGCTATTGAATCGTCAGAATAACCCCTTCGTAAGGACGCAGATGAATGACCTGATCGTCAATCGGTTCTTCGCGGTCAAGATAGGTTGATACGACAAGCGCTTCCCCTGTCAGATTGGTGATTTCAATGTCTCGGTCTTCTCCGCTGAAATTGAGCGCAATTAACCGTCGGTCATCCTCGCTCTGGCGCAGATAGACAAAGCAATCGTCGTGATTGGTATTCAGCGCGCGATAAGCACCGCTGTTTAAAGCAGGGGATGACTTCCGCAGCCACAGCAGCTTGAGATAGAGATTTAGCATCGACTTCGGGTCGTCCCGCTGCGCCTGTACGTTGCGCGTCTGATAATCTTGCGTCACAGGCAGCCACGGTTCAACTGTTGAGAAGCCCGCGTTTGGACTGCTGTCCCACTGCATCGGCGTCCGGCAGACATCGCGCGTCCATTCGACCCCGAGATTGACGCCCTGTGGGTCTTGCACTTTTTCCGGCGGAATCGGGACGTTTGGGATGCCCAGTTCATCGCCATAATAGAGTGTCGGCGTGCCCCGCAGTGTCAACAAGAGCATGGCTGCTGTCCGTGCCTGTTCCGCGCCAAAGCGGGATGCGAGACGGTCTCCGTCATGATTGCCGAGGACGTAGTTAGGCCAACCATGTTTGGGGACATGCGATTCTATTTCTTCGATAGACTGCCGGAAGGCCTTCGCATTCCAGGGCAGGTGCATCAGGCGGAAGTTGAAGGGTAAATGCAGACCGTCGCCATTGAGGCCTTCTGGTTTTGGATTGCCGTAGTATTTGACCCAGCGCGGCATGTCATACCAGATTTCGCCGATGCCAACAGTATCGCCATAATCATCGAGCAGTTTTCGCATATCACGGATGATGGTCTGCACATCATCTTGATCCTGATCGTAGATATGAATTTGCCGACGGTACATATCGAATTCGGATAGTTTCGGGTCTGCTTGCGGGTCGAGCGACTGGTCAGGCATATCAGGATGTTTCAGAATCATGCCTATGACATCCATCCGAAAGCCATCGACACCGCGTTCCAGCCAGAAACGCAATACGTCCAGCATCGCCTCGCGTACATCGGGATTGCGCCAGTTCAAATCGGGTTGTTCCGGGACAAACTGGTGGAAGTAATATTGCTGGCGTTCTTCTACCCATTCCCATGCTGGCCCGCCGAAGACACTCCCCCAATTGTTGGGCAAACTGCCATCCGGTTTGGGGTCGCGCCAGATGTACCAATCGGTTTTTGGGTTATCGCGACTGCTGCGACTTTCCAGAAACCATGCGTGTCGGTCAGAGGAATGGTTGGGCACATAGTCGATGACGATTTTAATGTTGCGCTTGTGGGCTTCGGCGACCAGCTTATCAAAAGTGGCTAAATCGCCGAACATGGGATGAACATCACAGTAATCCGACACGTCATAACCAAAATCCGCCATGGGCGATGGATAGAATGGACTCAACCAGATGGCATCAATGCCGAGCGAATTTTTCGTGCCGTCGTTGAGATAATCCAGATGGTCGATAATGCCCTGAATGTCGCCCACGCCATTGCCCGACGTATCTTTGAAGCTGCGCGGATAAATCTGGTAGACGACGCCACGCTGCCACCAGCGTAAGCCCTGTTGTGCGGTCATAGCTGCTCCCCGTTGTATAAAAAGAGGCGTCCACAGGGGACGCCTATGCAATACGAAAACGAAATTCTGATGGGAACGTTTTACCCCTTAACGGCACCAGCGGTCAAGCCCTCGACGATACGTCTCTGGAAAATGAGCACGAGTGCGATAAGCGGTATGGTCACGACGATAGACGCTGCCATGACTTCCACAATCGGTTCTTGCCGCGCGATTTGTCCCGTGAATTTTGCAATCGTCACCGGGACAGTTTGTGCGGTTGGATTGACGACGGTGAAGGTCAGTGCCAGCAGATATTCATTCCACGCGCCGATGAAGGCCAGCAAACCCGTTGTGACCAGTGCGGGTGCAGTCAACGGCAGCAGAATCATATAGAAGGTTTGGAACGCTGTCGCGCCATCGACCAGCGCTGCTTGTTCAAGCTCATTGGGCAAACCCCGGAAGAAACTGGTGAGCACCCATGTGGTGAACGGCAGCGTGAAGATTGGATAGGTGATAATCATGGCGGTGA
>CAZTLI010000570.1:0-2810 GCA_964614375.1 uncultured Anaerolineaceae bacterium | reverse complement strand
GATTTTGTGTGTCATTATACACCAGCATACATGGGTGGATAGAGCAAAACTGTACAGGTTTGGTTAGCGTGTTTAGATGGTTTTCAGCTTCATAGCTCAGGATAGCACATACATTCTAATCGCGCCAATGGAACTATCTTCCTGTTTTTGGCGTCTTACAGATAATCGCAGATTAAATGCTTGGAGTGTTCACCATGCTGAAAAATCGTTCGCTAAAAGAACCGATGCTGGTTGCAGGGTTAATTCTGTTGGTCGTTGTCATTGGCCTCGCACTCATTGGCCCATCAATTGGCAATATCTTTAACAATAATGTCAGTAGTCTAAGTGATGGTGTAGGCGCATCCGTCGGTTACGCTCCCAGCGAACCGATGATGGAATCGGATGTAGCAGACGGCGATACGACGGTTGCCCGCTCTGCCGATGATCAACCCCTCGGCGTAAATCAGGAACAGCAGCAACCCGGTACAGACCGCATTATCTTGCGGAATGCGACGTTGGTCATCACTGCCAACGACCCGGCTAGCACCATTAGCGAAATCATGACGATGGCAGAAAGCATGGGTGGATGGGTCGTGTCGTCCAGCACCAGTCAATTCACCAATGTCGCGGGCGAACCCGACACACGCGGTTACATTACGATCCGCGTGCCCGCCGCACAACTCGACACAGCCATGATGCAAATTCAAGCCGGGGCGATTGAAGTCACCAGCGAAAGTGTGACCGGGCAAGATGTCACCACTGAATATGTCGATTTAACCAGTCGTCAGCGCAATTTAGAAATAGCAGAAAGTCAGCTTCAAGAGATTATGGGGCGCGCTGCCGATACTGCGGATGTCATCGCCGTTCATAATGAACTAACCCGGATTCGCGGTGAAATCGAGTCCATTCGCGGACGCATTCAATATTTTGATGAAGCGGCAGCATTCGCCTCCATTCAAATCACGGTCAATCCCGTTCCCGTCGGCCCCGTAGAAGCACAATCAGCCGGGTGGAATCCACTCAATGCGGTTGAGAATGCGCTGGGTGTTCTCGTCGGGCTGATACAAGGGTTGATTGATACCGGAATTACACTGGCGATTATCGGCCTGCCCATCCTCATTGTCATCGGCATTCCGGCGTGGTGGATATGGCGTAGACGCCAACCTCGTGCCCTGCCCGAATCGGCATAATCATCTGCCCCCGATTGCAATACGAAGTCGGGGGTTTTGTTTTTGATTCTGCGGTACACTTATCGTTATGGACGAGCAACCTTTAACCCGGTCAATAGAGACACCTGTGCTGCCCTTTGTGGGACGCACAACGCTAATTAACCGCCTCCATCAGCACATAATTGACCCGGCGGAGGCGGTGGCACAGTGTTATATGGGGCGTCAGCAGACGGGTAAAACCGCGCTGCTGCGTCACATTGATTTGTCGTTTGGCGCGGACATCATCACAGTCTATATCCCGCTGCGAGATACCGTTTTTACGAATGACGAGGATTTACTACGGCAGTTGGTCACACAATCACAAGCGGCAGTATTGGCGGCTGGTGAATATAACCTCGAACGAATCGCCGACATGCCCGAAGCTGGCATTGGCGCGTGGATGACCAATGAATTTGTTCCGACTCTCCTTCGCATCATCCGTCCGCATCGCCGCCTGGTATGGTTGTTCGATGATGTGGAAATGCTGGTCGATGCGGTGCGCCAGGATCGGTTGAGCAGTGGCTTTTTTGACGATATCCATCGCCTGCTGGCAAATCATTCACAACTGAGCGTGGTCGTCACGATTGATACGACCCGAGATACGGATTTAGCGCATCTGCTGCCAATGGTCAATCCCAATACAAGCAATCGACTGCCACATCTTCTGTTAGATGAAGTCACCACCCTGCTGCGCGTTTATGCCAGCCGAACATCCGACAAGGCCGCGCAGGAAGTCTATCGACAAACCGGGGGACACCCGGCACTGGTACAACAATTTGGCATACAGCTCGCTGCTACAGGCGCGCTCGACATCGACCCATCCCATGTCCAACGCATGGTCAAAGCCATTTATGAAAGCAGCCTCTCGATATTTCATGGTCTCTGGCGAATACTAACGCTTAATGAGCGATTGGTTTTGACGGCGTTGAGTAATTTGCTCTATGACAACCCGCTACAAGAGTCGGGCATAGATGCGATTGAGACGTGGCTGGTCGAAACCGATTATCCCATCGACACCACCGCCATCACCGCCGCCGTCCGCAGTCTGGAATATCATGAAATTGTCATTGGCACGCCTAAAAACCTCGATATTGCCGCCCAGATGATGCAAATGTGGCTCCTAGAATATGGCAATCTGGAAGATGTACCGGGCAAAGTCACCCCATCGGCAGCAGGTATTGTGTCATCGAATCGGGTGTGGCTGGCGATTATTGGACTCATAATTGGTCTGTTGATCGTTGTGGCTATCGTCACCAGCCTCAATATCAACACAGGAATTACTCAAACCCCGCAACCAACTGTCACCCTCAACAGTGGGCAATAAATAAAAAACGACCTGCCATTGCAAGTCGCTTTCGTATTTTACATCCTTGAGCAACGTTATCGTTGGCGTCGCACATTCACCGAGCATGTAAGAATGCGGAATGAATCGGGCACGATTGTCGCGCAGGTCGCCAACACATCCGCGCCGCGCCGCACTTCAAAGGTCGTACTGGGCACAGCACTCGTCCAGAAGGTGCGCGATGTCTGGAATGTGCCAAGTCGCGCCTCACACACATTTGCGGGCGGATCATCTATAGCGAGATTGCGATAATCCGTTGACCAGACTTGATAGCACAGCAT
>CAZTLI010000569.1:0-2846 GCA_964614375.1 uncultured Anaerolineaceae bacterium | reverse complement strand
TTCATTGTAATACGTTCCTATCAATCATGGCATATCGGATTGACTCAGGCGCTCTATTGACCGGGTATGCAAAGCCTGCCATACTTGCGCTGCGACGTATAGAAAGCATGAGCGATGGCAACCATGACCGATTCTCATCCCCTGCCAGACCGTATCCGCCCCCTATCCCTCGATGAATTTGTGGGGCAGCAGCATCTCGTTGGGGAAGGAATGCCGCTGTATCAGGCTATCAAAAATCGCGCGGTACAGTCGATGGTGTTCTGGGGGCCGCCGGGAGTTGGCAAAACGACACTGGCGCGGATTGTCGCCAGCGCGCTCGATAGACCCTTTTATGCGCTGTCGGCAGTGTCGGCAGGTAAGGCAGATGTTGCGGCAATAGTGAAATCAGTCAAAAAGCCCGGACCCGGCGCGCAGCAGTCATTGTTTGCTGACGATGAGTCACAACCAGAGAGTGCGGTGTTGTTTCTCGATGAGATTCACCGCTTCAACAAAGCCCAGCAAGATTTTCTACTGCCCTATGTCGAAGACGGCACGATTACGCTCATTGGTGCGACGACGGAAAATCCCAGTTTTGAGGTCATCTCGGCGCTGCTATCGCGGATGCAAGTCTACGTCCTCAATCCGTTGACCGAAGACGAATTGACGCTGATTATCGAACGCGGTATTGATGAACTAGACCTCGACATCACCGACGAGGCAGTGGCATTTCTAGCGAATTATGCTAATGGCGATGCACGGCAGGCGTTGAATTTGCTGCACGCCGCCAGCCGACTCTATGGCAACGATGGCGAAATCACGATTGAGAAGCTCAAGAATACGCTGCAATCGAAGTTCCTGCGTTACGATAAACAGGCCGAAGAGCACTACGACACCATCAGCGCCTTCATTAAAAGTATGCGCGCCAGCGATGTCGATGCGGCGTTGTATTATCTGGCACGGATGGTCGCCGCTGGAGAAGACCCCAAATTTATCGCCCGCCGGATGGTGATTTTTGCCAGCGAAGATGTGGGCATGGCGCTGCCGACTGCATTAGTTGTGGCGAATGCGGTGTTTCGGGCGGTCGAGACGATTGGGTATCCCGAATGTCAGATTAACCTCGCGCATGGGACAGCGTATCTGGCGCTGGCGGCGAAAAGTCGGGCGTCGTGTGATGCGTTCTTCGCGGCGCTGGACGATGTGCAGCGGTCTGGCAACCTGCCGATTCCGATGCACCTGCGGAATGCCCCAACGCAACTGATGAAAGAACTCGGTTATGGCAAAGGCGACGGTAGTCAGGGCAATCTTCCCGAAGTCCTCCGCAGCCGCCGTTACTATCCCGCGCAAGAGGAATAGGTCTCAATGTCTGATGATGTGTTCCCGGTGGTGGTGATTGGCGGTGGACTGGCGGGACTGACGGCGGCGCTGCATCTGGCAGAACGCGATATTCCGCCGCTGGTGCTGGAAACCGATGCGTTGTGGGCAGGTGGTCGTCTAGCGGGTGGCGAACCAGATACGTTTGACTATGATGGGCGCACATGGTCGTTCCCGACATCGCATGGGATGCACGCGCTCTGGGGCAATTATGTCAATATGCGCGCCCTGCTCCACCGACTCAACATCCCCATCCAACCCTCACCCGGCGAAGAATGGATCAACCGCTGGGGACGCGAGGTGCGCGTCATCGAGGCGGGCAATGCCATTCGCTCTCGCTGGATTCCCGCGCCCTTTCACTATCTGCAACTGCTGTTCAATCCACAAATCTGGAACGCGATTACGCCGCTGGATTTTTTGTCGCTGCCCGGATTTCTCGCGAGTGTGTTGTGGACAGTCGGTTTTGACCCGCTTAAGGAACAGCGTCCGCTTGATGGCTTGATGATGAAAGACTTTTTTCGCGGCTGGACACCCAATCTCAAAGCGACTTTTACCGGACTCGGCGCGAATCTGCTGGCGGCGCATCCTGATGATATTTCACTGACGGCTTATATCGCGGCGCTGCGCTTCTATACGATGCTGCGGCGTGATTCGTGGCGGATGGATTATCTCTATGCGGATTCACACGAGGCGTTGATTCAACCGCTGACCGAACGGATTGAAGCGTGCGGTGGACAGATGATGTATGGGACAGAGGCATTGGCGCTCGAAAAACATGAAGCAGGCTGGCGTGTGCGAGTCGAGGATTCGCTGCGTGGTGGGGTGCGCGCATTGGTGGCGGAACACGTCATCCTCGCGCTGGATTCGCCGGGTGTGGCGCGCCTGTTCGCCAATAGCCCTGATTTATCACCTGAAGCCGACAGACTGCATATTCCCCCTGCCCTGCGAAACACGACTGTGCGCCTGTGGTTTAAAGCATCGCCGCGTACAGGTACGCCGGGCGGCATGATGACGGGCGAATTCGTGCCGGATAATTTTTTCTGGCTGCATCGTCTATTTGATGACTTCCGCAAATGGCATGACGCAACGGGTGGCAGTGCCATCGAAGTGCATCTCTATGGCAGTCCGTCACTGCTGGACTTACCGGAACGCAATTTGATTATCCATGCGGTGGATGAGGTGCAGCGCGCTTTCCCTACCGTGCGCGGGCAATTTGTGCATGGCGCGGTACGCAGCAACAGCCATACACAGACACAGTTCCGCATACCGACTCACGACAGCCTGTATGTGCAGACAGCATGGCAGCGGGTGTATGCCTGTGGTGATTGGATTGGCTATGATACGCCCGCGTTCTGGATGGAACGGTCTGTGACAACGGCAATCGCTGCGGCAAATGCGGTTTTGAACAGTTATGACCGTGAACCCTATCCGATACTCAATCCCCCACCACCTGAACTATTCGCGTGGGTGCTCGGTGGATGGGTGCATCTGCTGCG
>CAZTLI010000568.1:0-2895 GCA_964614375.1 uncultured Anaerolineaceae bacterium | reverse complement strand
GACTCGACCAGAATGCCTCCGCAATTTTGGATACGCTGCTGCGAGAGGCACAAAAAGATGGGCATACGATTGTCATGGCAACACATCAACTGGAACACGCCGCCCAATTAGCTGACCGTGTGCTTATTTTATCGCGCGGGAAAATAGGTATAGACCAATTCACTAACACACTGGATGGCTTGCGTTTAGCCAAACTCTATACTGAAGTCACTGGCGCAGCGACAGCCACAGCCTAAGCAACGAAGTTCATCACGATGAAAACACCATTTTTCCAGACCGTGCGGGCTATCATCATTAAAGATTTGCGCGCCGAATTTCGCAGTCGTGAACTCATCGGTTCGATGGCCTTATTTACCCTATTGAGCATTCTGATTTTTAGTTTCGCGCTCGAATTGGATAGGCAGGTGCGGGAAGAAGCCGTTAGCGGTGTTTTGTGGGTGACAGTGGTGTTCGCCAGCATACTCGGCTTCAATCGTAGTATGGGCATGGAAAGCGATCAAGGCAATCTGGACGCGATGCTGCTTGCACCCATCGAACGCTCTGCCATTTTTATTGGCAAATTGATCGGCAATTACATCTTTTCAGTGATTATTGGTCTGGTCATGCTGCCGCTGATGACCATCCTGTATAACATCCCCGTCACACAACCGCCGCTGGTCGTTGTACTGATGTTGGGGACATTCGGCTTTTCAACAATCGGCACGCTGCTGGCAACAATGACGGTGCAAACCCGTTCGCGCGAAGCCATGCTGCCGATTATCATGATGCCTGTCGCCCTACCTATCCTATTGAGTGCCGTCAAAGCGTCCAACGGGATTATCGGCGATGTCCCTTTGGAACAATGGCAAGCATGGCCTCAAATCGTCGCCGTCATCGACTTCATTTATTTAGGCTTGTGTTTCCTTCTATATGATTTTGTGATAGAAGAATAGGTGGAGGCGGTCTATAATTGACATATTCTGGATAAAAATCTACTAAAATCTAGTAATTTCGCGTAGATATGTTAATATTTTCCCAGTTTAGGTCTATAAACGGAGTTGATCAATCTCATGAGTGCTATCTCAAACGCACCTTCACAAGCTGTCGATAGTATTGACACACAGGAAACAACAAAAATCACACCCTACAGCAATCTTCGTACCCGGATTCTCTATGTGATGACCGGCGTGACCGCCATCGCGCTTGTGATTGGCCTCTACTTTGCTCTTGCTTATGCCGAAATGGATAGTACACAGGGCGATGTGCAGCGCATTTTCTATATTCATGTGTCATCATTTTCGGGCGCATTCATGGCCTTTGGTGCGGCTGTTGTTGGCGGCGTCGCCTATCTTCTGACACGCAATGCCAAATGGGATACGCTGGCGCTGTCTGGTATCGAATTAGGATTTGTGTTGTCTATCATCAATCTCACAACAGGTTCGATTTGGGCGCGGCCTATCTGGAACACATGGTGGACGTGGGATCCGCGTTTGACATCCGCCGCCATTATGGTCTTGACCTATGCCGCCTATCTCATGCTGCGGAACGGTATCGAAAATGTCGAGACGCGCCGCCGCTTCGCCTCAGTTTATGGTATTCTGGCGATGAGCACGGTCATTTTCACGCTCATTGTCATCCGCATTCGCCCGGATACCATTCATCCGGCAGTCATCGGCACAAGTTCAGCATCCGCCGAGGGTGGCTTCGACATGACATCGAGTATGGTCGCCGCGCTGGGGTTGAATTCATTCATCTGGAGCGTATTACTGCCTATAACCTTTATCTGGTGGCGCATTCGCCTACAAAATATGGCGGATCGTGTGAATTGGATGAAGTTAGATTATTTGAATCGCCAGGATATTTGATAAATGGCAACCGAAACCGCCGAAACGACAGCGTATCTCATCTTGGGGCTAATTGTGGCCTTTTCATGGCTAACTCTTCTTGTTGCTAGTATGGCGCTGCGCTACCGCAACCTGAAGAAAGACATGGCGCTTATCGAGCAGCTCGCAGATGACGGTTAACAAATAGCCGTCATGAGATTAGGGGCGATACGAGATTGGTGTCCCCCTTTTTATGTCTTACGCATGATAAGCACACGAATTCCGAAGAGCCTGAAGAAGATGGTTGGCAGCAGTTTGAGTTTGAGGAAATTGGGCGCTTGCCAGAATCCAATGGTCTCATACCCAAATTGCTGGTAAAACCCTTCCAGATGACTGGCACAAAACAAATACAAAGGTCGTCCAGACCGGGCCTCAAGCGCCGCAATGAGTTCCCCTGCGATACCCTGCTTACGAAAGGGGCGCGCCACAACCAGACTGCCCAACTCTTCACAACCGGGATACTGTTTGACCTGTCCAATCCCTACAATTTGACTATCAACCTCGGCAATCAAAAACCGCTGCCATTTGAGTGATGTCGGGTCTAGCCGCGCATTGCGTACCATCTGTTTGATAGTCTTCGCATCATCCGCAGTTGCTGGACGAATTTCTACCATAGCCTGACCGCTTTCTATAAACTGTGTCTATTCTACACAGCCAAAATTGCATAATCCAACCGTTTTCCCTGCCCACTGCATCGGCTATACTTCACAGCATGAGTAAACGTTTTTTCATCCTTTGTTTGTTGATTCTGGCGGCCTGTCGTCCACAACCGCCACAGTCCGATGTGCTGACACCCATTCCGTTTCCGACGATGACAATTGGGCGTTCAGTGTCTGGCGTGCTGCCATTTGTCACGCCTGTGCCACAAGGTGCGGCATTAGCCAATCCCGCCACAGTCGCCGCCCTATCGAATCAAACCACGCCTACGCCCAATTATGCTGCGTGCCCGTCATCAAATGATGCCGAACTCGACGATTCACAAATCACAGGCACAGAACTCATCCCGGAGATTGCGCGATTTTTGTCCGGTGGA
>CAZTLI010000567.1:0-2942 GCA_964614375.1 uncultured Anaerolineaceae bacterium | reverse complement strand
TGCCAGTAGTAGATGCAGCCACCCGCCGTCACCATCGCCAGCAGCATCGTTTGCAGTTCGACGCCAACGACATTCGTCCAGTTATCGAACAGGATGCGGACGTTACGCTGGAAATTCGCCCACAATGTTGGTAGATTCATCTCATAACGCAAATAGACGATTTCACGCTCATCAATAGTCGTGTTAGCAGGTGGTACGGGTGCGGATATTGCGAACAACGCCTGCTGCATGACCCACACGAAGACCAGCAATCCGACAACGAGTGCCACCACTTTCAGCGGTTGACGACGCGAACGCAGCCCGATGACCACGACATACAATCCCGCCATCACCAGCCACGTCGGACGCATGAGTCCAGCGATAATGACCAGCGCAAAAAAAGCGACAGTCGTCCAACGTCCCCAACGTCCATCTTTGAGCAGACGATAGAAAAACGCGGCAAAAATCAGTCCCAGTGCATGATGCACAGGTTCTTGCATATTGCTGGGCAAGAACATGAACAGGGGGCCAAACGTCGCCATCGCGACAATCAGCCAACCAAGCTGTTTGCGATCCGGGCGGATGATGAGTAACACGCCAATCAGCGTCAGTGTCATCAGCGCGATGTTATACAACGGCGGTGAATAGATTGCCCATCCGAACACCTTCGCCGCCAGCCCATACAACACCGGGAATACAGGCCCATGCACAAAAAAGCGTGAAAACGTGGCATCGGCGGGCATTTCGTGGATGGTATAATAACCCCCATTGAACCCCACCTGTCGAAAGGTGGCGATTTGATGCCAGTTCATCATTTCATCGTTGACCGCAGTGGGCTTGAAATTAAACAAATCGGCCTGCAAATGAATCGTGACCAGCGCCAATGTACCGATGAGGGGCAGCAGCACAAATAACAGTTTAAGAATCAGATTCTGAGGTCGATTCGGCATCCGCCACTTGTAGCACGAAAGCGGTTAAAAGTAAATATTCAGGGAAGCGTTAGACGGAGGCGTTTTCGATGAATGAATAGACACAGCTCAGCAGTTCATCGGCATAGAAGGGTTTGAGGATAAAGGCATCCGCACCGGCTGCTAAGGACTCTTGCTCATGCACTTTGTCGGCAGAAGAAGCGATGATAGCGGTGCTCGGCGACAAATGCCGGATTTCGCGAATGAGTTCCGCGCATTCAATCCGCAAGAAACGCGATAAGATAATGACGAAATCCGGCTGGCGCTTGCGAATCATGTCAATCTTTTCTTCGGGAAAGATAAATGCTTCGGCATACTCGCCGAATTCAATTTCCAGCATATTCTTTACACCGACAGCCAAATCCTTGGCATCACCCGGAACAATTAAAAAAATCAACGCCGAATATCCTTGCGCGTTATGCGGTAGAATAATTGATAAATCGCATTGTGGCCTATTGTATCACAGATTTAATGTCTGCTAGAAGTAGTTTGCTGAGATTGATGCCAGCAATGTGCCACATTCGTTTCCCATCACGCTCCCGTGTGATGGGATTACAAGCCTCATTATACGTCTGGAAACGACCTAAAGACGTAAAGATTGTGCGCTGAACGATAAAAAGTTGTAAACAAAACGTCCGCCAGGCATTGGGTAGGCGAATCGAAACCATGCTATAGTGTCACTAACATAATTCAGGATGCTGCTGATGAACGACCAACCCAATCACGCTTTCTATCGTGCCCTACACAGTTTGACACATCCGCTGACCATTGCCGCTGTCGTGCTGCTGCTGGTGAATGACCAGTGGTTGCGACATACACATCCTACATGGTTAACGGGGAAACTTGGCGATTTTTCATGGCTGGTGTTTGCGCCTTTCATTGCCGCGCTGCTATTCGCGTGGTTGATTCCACGCCGTATCGCCAATCACGAACGGATAGTTGGACTGACTGCATTCACATTTATC
Source organism: uncultured Anaerolineaceae bacterium (assembly GCA_964614375.1). Classification (GTDB taxonomy): domain Bacteria; phylum Chloroflexota; class Anaerolineae; order Aggregatilineales; family Phototrophicaceae; genus CAZTLI01. Next base: position 1,030 of record CAZTLI010000567.1, on the reverse strand, counting down.
GGGCTATGGTTCGCGACGGCGAAGACCATCCCCATCGTCCATCATGTGACGACCACCGTACTAGAGACCATCACTGGCTGGGAAGGGACGCTGCGCCTCGACGTGACCGACCTGCTGACACTGCCCGCGCTGCTCATCGGTTGGTGGGTCTGGACACACGCCACCAATCGTCCGGTGAATTTACGCCCACTGGCCTACGTCGCCCTCGCACTCGGTATTTTCGGCACACTGGCGAGTCTTGATGGCTCCGGTTCTGTGGATATTGGTATTTCAGAAATTTGTGAACAAGATGGTTGGCTCTACACATCCGGCGAAGCCAGATCAACCTCTGCTCAGGGCCAGGGTGTAAATCGTCATGCAGGGGGTTTTTCCAGCCCCGACGGTGGTCTGACATGGGATATCGAAAGGGCATATACAGAACCCGCAGACGGCGATCAGTCATCAACTGGTCAATGCACAACCCCCACAGACCATATCATTGATTCTGAAAATCCACAGATTCAATATCGTTGGGTACATGGCGAATATATCGAGCGTTCGACTGATGGTGGGCAAACGTGGTCTCTGGATTATGAGTTATTCGAATTCAGACAGGATGTGAGACGCTTCCTTAATCATCGCAGCTATACCAGTCCTATTGCCAGCGTGGTGTATCTACCTAGCCCGGTCACCGGCCTTGTTCATGACGAAACAGGCAATGTGGTGCTCGCGATGAGTCAGGATGGTGTGCTGGTGCGGACACCTGACGGCGTATGGCAATGGGTAGTTGTTGGCAGTTATCGTCTCGCGCCGCTGGACGATTGGAGTACCGCCACATTTCTAGAGTTGTGTATGGCTGGGGCGCTTGTTTTTCTTGTGGTGACGTCATCAACGGCTTATATCCGTCGGGGTAGAGGTCGAGTCTTACTGATTGGGATTGGCTGGTTAGGGTGGTTTGTGTTGTTAGCGCTTGTCTTTGCGTTTAGATATATCGGGCAACCATATTTGTCAATGTCAATGGAAACAGGTTTCTCCACCGAATTTTTCTGGT
>CAZTLI010000566.1:0-2942 GCA_964614375.1 uncultured Anaerolineaceae bacterium | reverse complement strand
CTATTTGCAACGGTAGGGGCAGGTCGCAATCTGCCCATATAAAAGGAAATGACCATGCGACGTAGCTTATGGATTTGCGTTTTACTGCTGCTCACCAGCATTGGGCAGACGACAACAGCCCAATCGGGTGATTTGCCGCGCCTATTCGTGCTGGTCGATAGCACGCTGTATACGCTCAACGAAGACACATGGATGCTCGAACCCTATCCGGTGGAACTGCCGATTGGTTATCCACGCATTTCGCCCGATGGCACACGCTTCATCTATACTTATCTGCCCCCCGGCGGCGAGTCGATTTCTGCGCCCTGGGAAGGCTACGAAAACTGGCATCCATCCGATATTTTTATCGGCGATATGAGCGACGGTACAGCATTTCAAATCGCTGGTCAGCCCGACAATTTCTCGCAGGACAGCTATATATTGCGTTCCCTGCCGAGTTGGTCACCGGATGGCGCTTATATCTGGTGGACAGAAAACCGCAACATCCCGGACGCATGGACAGAGGGCACGGTGCTGTATACGGTTGCGAGTGGCGAATCGCGCTTATTAGAGAATGTCTACAACATCTATGGCGATGGTGGGATTGTTGGATTCGCGCCGATGATGATTGCGGGGGACAGCATCGTCATTCACGGGCATGGTCTCGCTGGCGGACAATATCTATCGGCCTACGCACCAGATGGTACGCGGTTATTTTCAGGGACATTCGTGCCCGAACTGCTGGTAGACCGATACAACAGCTTTGGCAATGTGGTCGATGTGCGCGCTGGTGACCGCCATTACATCGGCATCCACTATCCCTATTATCGTCAGTGGGATGTGTTCGACCCCCATACCAATACACTCGAACCCGTGACCGACGGCGTGGTCGAAATTTATAGTCCGCTTGCGCCGGATACCAGCCTGTCGCTGATTCAGGGAACGACACCGGATGATGATACGCGGCTCATCATCACGCCGGATGGTGAACGCTATACGCTGACTCTGCCCGCCAGTACCTATTTCCGGTTGACGCCATCAGGCCGCAGCATTGTCTATGTCGCGGATGATGGACTGTATGGGTGGCGCGACGGGCAATCCACCGTCATCCCCGGCACACAAGAAGGCATCGTGCAAATCGTGTGGGGCGCGCTGGCGTGGCGTGTGCGGCATGACCCGATATTGGCTGAGACGATTGCCGAAAATCGCCCGGATAACAGAGGTGACAACAGCGTTTGTACCCTCACGCCCAATCTACTCAATGGCGCACAGGCGCGGACAATCGGCTCATATCGCACCTTCCGTTATGGACAACCCATCCGCGTCCAACTTGAAGACGTTCCCGCCGATACGGTGTTCACCGTGCGTGACAGCTTCTGTATCACCAATTTTTATACGGGTGCGGTTGCCGTCTTCTGGCAAGGTGACTACGACGGACAAACAGTGTGGGTGCTGGTTGATGACGCCAGGGGTGGAATCGGCATTCATCTGATACAGTGCCCCGATTCACTGCCAACACGATTGCGCGCCAATAGCGCCGTGCAGGTCATCCCGGATATGCCACCGAATAACCTGCGTGCCGAACCTTCGACCAGCAGTGAAATAACGACGCAGATTCCAGCGGGCGAACCCCTCCATACCATCCAGCCCGCCTGCAACGAGGGGTTGACATGGTGGCAAGTCGATTACAACGGCACGATTGGTTGGACTGCCGAAGGCCAGGGCGATACCTATTGGCTCGAACCGATGTCATGATACGCGAGTGACGGGTTGATGATGTTCGTCGTGCTGTACTTGAGAGCGATTGTGTTACACTCCAAACACGCGCATTAAAAGGAGGCACGCACATGACTCTATCGCCACTACTGACAGGCAAAAAAGTCCGCCTGACCAGCGTTCAGGAAGCCGATTTGAAGATGATCAACCTGTGGTATCAGGATACCGAATTCATGCGCCTGTTCGATAGCACGCCCGCCCGTCCCCGCACCTATGAACAGACTAAAAAGTGGTTCGAGACCGACATGCAGGCCCATAACAACTTTTACTTCGCCATTCGCCCCACCCTGAATGACGACATCATCGGCATTGTCAATATATCCGGTATCATGTGGAATCATGGTGCGGGCTGGTTGGCGATTGCGATTGGCGACGATACCTTACGCGGGCAGGGCTTCGGCACAGAGGCGATGGAACTGGTGCTGGATTTTGCCTTCCGCGAGTTGAATCTGCATCGTATCCAGTTGACGGTGTTTGAATACAACACCGCCGCGATTGCGCTCTATGAAAAACTCGGTTTCACCCGCGAAGGCGTACACCGCGAATTGTTGCACCGCGACGGCAAACGCTACGACATGCTTCTATTCGGCATCCTCCGCCGCGAGTGGGAAGGGCGCGGGGAGTGAGGGTTTCGGGTATAACACCCAACACGCAATCATCCAGGACATAATCGACATCTGCGTGAACGTTAGTGTGGACTTCAGTATTGTGATGATCAATCTTTGTCAGAGCGAGCAATATCTCGCGCGTGATAGTGCGCCTTTCTTCATTGATGGGTCGCAGCGTTTGTTTGAGAATCGGTCTGCTGTGATGGCAGGGCGCGGTCAACCACAGCCGATGCCATAGACGTCATCCTTGAGGCCACGAACCCGCCCTCTGTCAACACGCATATCGCGCCGCTGTGTACCGATTTCGGCATCGAACCCGATTCGCTGGATCGGGAACTGACCTTGACGGCTCTGCGGCGGGCACTGACGGATCGCGTTCGGTAAATCCATCATAGTGATCAGGGTTGGCAGTACGCTTACACCGACCTGCTGAACGAGTACGAGGTGCCAATCAGCGTGGCGGCGGTGGGCAAGCCCGAATAAAACGGCTATGCCGAACGGCTGATGTGGACGATTAAAGAAGAGGAGGTCGATCTATCGGAGTACCACCATTTCCATGATGCGTATGGGTCTATCGGG
>CAZTLI010000565.1:0-2963 GCA_964614375.1 uncultured Anaerolineaceae bacterium | reverse complement strand
TAAACGCGCCCTGTGGCAATGTCGCTTTGACCGCATTAATTTCTTCCATCCGTTTACGGCGTGCGACCAATCGCAAGCTCAGCAAGTGCTGCTCGACTTTATCGGCAAACTGGGCGAGTGTATTGTATTCTTCCGGCATCACGGTGAGGTTATCGTGCTTCTTCTGCATGATACTATTGATATGCGCCAGGTCTGCTTCGGTTGCCAAGTTCGCTTCAGCCAACGGTGAGCTGTCCAACATTTCTAAGGCGCTCTCAACCGCCTCCGTCACGCTCTTAATGTCGATCCGCCAACCGGTTAGCTTCGCTGCGAGGCGAGCGTTCTGCCCTTCACGCCCAATTGCCAACGATAACTGGTCATCCGGCACAATGACTACGGCTGTGCGACCATTATCAGGATCATCATCGAGATAGACGCCTGTCACACGCGCCGGACTCAAGGCTTTCGAGATAAACTGCTCCTGATTGGGATTCCATTCAATCACATCAATTTTTTCGTCATGCAGTTCTTTGACGATATTTTGAATACGAATACCCCGCATTCCGACGCACGCCCCTACCGGGTCAATACCTTCTTGCAAGGCAGCAACCGCTACTTTGGAACGATAACCCGCTTCCCGGGCAATATTCTTAATCTCGACCTGATTATTATAGATTTCGGGCACTTCATATTCGAGTAAGCGGCGAAGCATAAAACGGTGACTGCGGCTGACAATAATCTGCGGCCCACGATTCGTCCGTTTTACCTCCAACACATACACACGCACTTTATCATGGGGCTTGAACCGCTCACCGGGAATCTGCTGTGCGCGCGGCATCATGGCTTCTGCACGCCCCAAACTCAGCGTCACGAAAGATTGATTGATGCTCTGCACTGTGCCAGTGACCAGATCACCTTCACGCTCGCTAAATTCGTCATAGAGCGAGTTGCGTTCAGCCTCACGTATTTTTTGTAAAATAACTTGTTTTGCTGTCTGCGCTGCGATACGCCCAAACTTTTTGGTCGTTCCCTCCACCTGCACCATGACCATATCGCCATATTCACATTCGGGATCATAATAGCGGGCTTTTTCGAGGGTGACTTCTGTGTTGGGATTCATCACGTCGTCAACAACCTCTTTTTCCACAAAAATACGGGCACGCCCGGTTGTGGGGTCTACACTTGCCTCGACAAGTTGTGCTGAACTTGCACCTGCATCACGGCGATAGGCCGAGACAAGCGCGGTTTGCAAGGCTTCAAGCACAACATCACGCGGCAACGAACGCAGTTCAGCAATTTCGTTGAAAGCGACTTCAAACTCGTTTCTCATCTTCTCGTTTCCCGAATTCTACTCATATGGGAAATAGCACAGGATTGTGCTGGACTAACTGAGGTTGGGTTGTGATAGACAACCCCCTAATAGCAAGAAAAGTGGGGGCAAACCCACTTTTCGCCAACAACAATAACCAATAAAATTGTAACATGCGCTATAGGACGTGTCAAGCCGATAGCGGCACGCCACAAATGGGAACTATCACTCCGAAGGCGGCTCCACAGTGGCTTCTATTGTCGTCTCGCCACGCTGCGACTCAAGGCCATCTTCACCATTAGAAACAGACCCTATATCGGCACTGGAGTCGGCTTCTGATGTCGTCTCAGCAGTCGAATCCGTATCCAGCTCAACCTGCTGCCCCTCGCCAACTTCAACCGTCGATTCCGCTGAAACATCGCCCGATGTATCCCCTTCCGCAACAGGCGGTGAGGTCATCGGGAACGGCTCGAATTTAAGGATACGACCTGCCGTAGCATCCGACACATAGACAAAGCCATCATCGTCAACCGCAATACCGCCTACGGTGCGGAACTGACTACCCGTTGGGAAGTTTTCATCTGTCAATTGTCCGAACGAGCCTATGCAATCACCATCGACCGTGTACACCAGGATACGGCCCAGATCAGGATCGGTTACGTACAACAGTCCGCGTTCAGCGTCAACCGCGAGATAGGGTCGATTGCCTAACTCTTCGTACCAGCCACGTACACGATAAGTATTGACAAATGTGCCATCGGTCATGAATACGGAAATACGGCGATTCCATGTATCCGCAATAAACAAACGTCCATCAGGATGCAATGCCAGCCCCGCAGGTTCGTCCAGTTGCCCCAAGCCGCTGCCACCTGTCCCGATGTCCATCGCAAATGTGCCATCGGCATTGTAGACGCGAATCCGTTTGTTACCGGTGTCTGCAATATAGATGCGACCTTCACTATCGACCAGCACATCACGCGGCCCCCAGAAACCGTCTGTTGGCGAGGTCGCCGCAGCAAACCCATATTCACCCGGTTGTCCCCATGCTTGAATGAACGTCCCGTCGGGCGACAAAATCTGAACACGATAATTCCAGGTATCGACAACAATTAAGTTGCCATCGGGCGCAATTGCAACGGCATGAGGTCGCTCGAAGCCACCACCGTTGACATCCGATCCTAAGAACGTCCGCGCATCATCAAACACCGTTCCACGCTGCCCGATTGACCGAATATAGTTGCCGTCCGTATCAAATATCGAAATGCGATAATTGAATTCCTCGGCGACATACACCAATCCATCGCGAACGGTCACACCGATGGGGCGGTTGAGCGTTTGTCCTGCGGTATTGAATTCCACAACCGGCTGTATATCTTGCCAGTTTGAATTGCAGTAGTTGACTTCTGTCGTATCCAGGCTGGCAACTGTGCCATCGCCCAGACCATAAGGCCAGATTTGCGCCGCAATGTCACGCCGCACATAAAACGACATTTCATCGGCAACAGGCCAACGACTGATTGTGAAATCGTGTTCTACCGCTTGCCCATAGGTGGTATAGTCACGCGACCACCAGATTTCAAACATGCCCCGCCGAATCTGTGCCGCTTGTGGATTATCTGGCGATAAATCAAAGGTGTTCAGTACGCGGTCTGCCGTGAGATTGAAATAATCCTGC
>CAZTLI010000564.1:0-2969 GCA_964614375.1 uncultured Anaerolineaceae bacterium | reverse complement strand
GTTATCAACCTCAATAGGTGGTACGCCCCGTGTGTCCGTCGCATAGATACGATAACCCATCGTGCCCCGTGCGAAGAAAAATAACTGCTGCCCGTCCGCGCTCCATACCAGCGGCTTCCAGATAATGGGTTCTGGCGCGGGAATTACCAGCACATCATCCGCAAAACCACTCAGATAGATGGCTTCTTCATTGTCGCGAATGAAGGCCAGTGGTAGGGTCGGCACGGTGTCCAGCGCCCGCACTGCTATACCCAACCCAACCGCGATGCACAACACGCTCACCAACAGTATTAATCGACGCATCCGTTTCCTCGATTCGTATAATTGATACAATCGCATTGTACTCCAACTATGATTTACAATAGGGAGATGGATGATGGCGTGGAGGATACAATGGCAAATCAGCGGGCAATCGTCACGGAGAATCTCACGCGGCGCTTTGGCGAGACTGTCGCCGTCAATAATCTGACGTTGGACATCGGACAGGGCGAGGTATTCGGCTTACTCGGTCATAATGGCGCGGGCAAAACGACCACCGTCCGTCTGCTCAACGGCGTCTTGACCGCCAACGCAGGTCATGCGACGGTTTTGGGACTATCGCCCGCCACACAAGGCCCGGAACTGCGACGCAAAACGGGCGTGTTGACCGAAACACCCTCGCTCGATGAACGCTTAACCGCGCGCGACAATCTGCGGATTTATGCCGCGTTGTATGATGTACCGCGTGGAGAAGTGAATGCGCGTGTGGATCAGATTCTGGCAGATTTTGACTTAACCGAGCGTGCCAATGAAAAGGTTGGCGGGTATAGCAAGGGTATGAAGCAGCGTCTCGCACTCGCGCGGGCATTGATGCACCAGCCCGAAGCCCTGTTCCTCGATGAACCCACCGCCGGACTCGACCCCGTTGCCGCCAAACAGGTCAACGACTTAATCATCCACCTCAGTCGCGAAGAAGGCCGTACCGTCGTCCTCGCGACGCACAATCTGGTCGATGCCCAACGCCTATGTGACCGTGTGGGTGTGCTGGAACATGGCAAACTGGTCGCAATCGGCACACCGGCAGAACTGGCACAGCAAATCAATCCTGTGACCAGAGTAGATATTGAAGTCGCGCCAGAACAGGTCGATAGTGCAATCACGGCCTTGAAATCGTTAGGCGGTCAATTCAGCGACATCACTCGCAGCGAAGCCACACTCACCCTCGCCCAGATTGAACGCGAGTCCATCCCTGATATGTTGTCGGGACTGGTGGGCGCGGGCATTCGCGTGTATCGCGCCGCGCCCCACGATGCGACACTCGAAGATGTCTATTTTGCCCTGCACAGGCAGGAGGAGGCGTAATCATGAATCCGTTATCCCTGAACTGGCGCGCCATCTGGACAATCGTCCGCAAAGATTTGAAAGTCGTGCGGCAGAGTCGTTCGGTCATGATTCCCCTGATTCTGCTCCCGCTCATTCTGATGGTCGGTTTGCCGACAATCACGATTCTGACAATGGGCAGCGAGGCCGGGTTAGACGATATGATGCGCGAGATGGCGACCTTCCTCGCCAATTTGCCCTTGAGCATTGCCGACGAACTCAATCAATACACGACAGACTCGCAGCGGGTGATTTACCTGTTTATCGTCTATCAGTTCGCGCCCTTCTTCCTGATTCTGCCGCTGATGGTCTCCAGCGTCATCGGCGCAGACAGCTTCGCAGGCGAAAAAGAACGCAAGACGCTCGAAGCCCTCATCTATACCCCGGTGACAGACGGTGAAATGTATCTGGGTAAGGCGCTGGCGGCGTGGATTCCCGCGGTGCTGGTGGGATTGGGCAGTGCTGTGTTATATGGGTTGGTCGCTAATGGGCTGGGCGCGGAAATAATGGGCGGCGTCTTCTTTCCAAATGCGATGTGGATTGTGCTGGTGTTGTGGGTGACGCCCGCCGCCGCTGGATTGGGTTTGGCGGCGATTGTGCTGGTGTCATCGCGTGTGCGCGGCTTTCAAGAGGCCTATCAATTGGGTGGAATGGTCGTGCTGCCTGTGGTGGCGCTGCTCATCGCCCAATTTGCCGGTTTGCTGTATTTCAGTCTGGAACTGGTCTTTGTGCTCGGCTTGATTCTATGGCTGATTGACGCCGGGTTGTTGTGGTTCGGCGCGAAGACTTTCCAGCGCAGCGAACTTATCGCGCAGTTATAGGCTAACCCTGTGCCTTATACGCCTTGACCAATCGTTTAGGCGCATAGGTTAGCCATGCCTGTTTAAATAACTGGCACACTTCCTCATAGTCCGCCAGGGGCAGCCGAACCAACAGGCATTCAAACGACACGTAGTGATCGGTAAGATAATAGACCTCTGGCTTTGCTTGCAGGAAGTAGTCCCGTTCGCGGCGGTCGGGCACTTTCAAGACAATCGTATCCGGGTCGATTTTGGCAATAGACGCGAGAAAGCGTTTCCCAATACGAAATGTCGGCCCGCCGTATACGGTATGTTCTTCAACGCCGGGAAATGACAGCGCAATTTGCCGAAGCTCAGTAAAAATCATCACAACTCCCGATAGAACATTTGTTTTATATCAGGATAGCACAAAAAGAATCGTGATGTAAAGTGGTGCGTGTTTAGTCGAGGGTGTCGGCGCAATCAGGTCGATTGACCGATGAATCGTGTGTCCAGACGAAAAGCGGGGAAACAGTGGGCTGTAGTTAGGCGCAGGAACTGGTATCTTTCGGGGGATTGGGATTGGCACTCGTCAAAAATAACCCCAGTAGCAAACTTGCCGGGATAGATACCACAAACCAGAGCAGGATTATCAGGAAAATGTCAGTCATAGATTAATCCATAAACCTCCTAGTCGTTGCACTCAGTGTAACACCAAACTGAATTGAAATTGTTAAGAAAAGATTGCAATATCATTAAAATAGGACAAAAGGTCTACTCATGGACGAAACAAAAAGAATGCTTATGATGGACAAGGGCGCGATGAGCACT
>CAZTLI010000563.1:0-2974 GCA_964614375.1 uncultured Anaerolineaceae bacterium | reverse complement strand
ACTTCCCACGCGGCGGTCATTTGCCCCGCAACAAAAAACGGACTCCACGCATGACTGGCATAGGCCGTTGTTTTTGCCGCTTCGATACAGGCTTCGGTTTTGGCGTGCTGTGAACCGGGAATTTCTTCCAGCGCCGCGCCAAAAGATTGTATCAAACGTTTTTTGCTCTCCGAACCCGTTGCCGGGACGAACACCCGCGCCCTAATGCCACTCGCACCCGCATACGCCGCCAATGATGCGCCCGCATTGCCGGATGAATCGTCAATGGCTTCGTGGACGTTGTGCGCGAGAAAATGGTTGATGATAGCCACCGTGCCACGATCTTTATACGAACCTGTCGGATTGAGGTATTCCAGTTTGGCATAAAACCCAATGCCATCAATCGCTGTCCTGACCAGCGGCGTTAAACCTTCGCCCAATGACAACCTGCGCGCGAACGGCAGCATCGCTGCGTAGCGCCACAATGTGAATTCATCAGCATCAATAGCGGCTGCATCAAACGGCGGTAGATTTACAATATCAATCGGATTTCCACATTGTCTACACTGCCAGTCGATGGCTTGAGCCAGGGCAGAACACTGGATACAGCGCAGTTCAGGTGTATAGTCAGTCACAATAGTGTTTCCCTCGAAAAGCGTAATGAGTGATGGATAAAGGCAGTGATGGATAAAGGCAGTAATGAGGACTGAGAAAACGAAAGTGCTAAATAACACCCATAACGAGTGATTATGAAAGTGCGTTTTACCACGTCTTACCCTCTGTATCAGACTGCCATTTTGCGGCCTGTATACGACAGGCAATTGTACCCGTCAGCAGTTCACTATCGCAACAGGTCAGTATAGTGACCTGATTGGATATAGTGCCCTAAGGATTGATTGTTACCCTTATGTAAACTGCACATTTTTACTTTCAAATTGATATTCTTGCGCTATAATGAACGTTGTAATCTGTGGACTCTATGAGGTGTGTGATGACATTACAGCAACAAGAAATGGAGGCAACGGCTGACCCTCTATTTACAGAAGATCAGCACAAATTATGGAGAGAACTCTACAAAGACCGGATGCCCCGCGTTGAGAAATATGCCAGTGAAATTTATTGGCAAGGCTTCGATCTCCTGAAAATGCCGGCGGATTTTATCCCCACATTGGACTATCTGGAAAGCAAAATCAATCCGCCGACAGGCTGGCGTCTCGAACGTACCAGCGTGCGCTATACCGATGCAGTGCCCTGGTATCACAAATTCAACCAGCGTATCTTCCTCATTACCGACTATCTGCGGTCATGGGAAGAATTTGAGTGGACGCATGAGCCGGATATGTTCCACGATATTTATGGACATCTGCCGTTCATGACACTCAAACGCTATGCTGAACTTGAGGAAATGTTCGCGCCCGCGTTTTTAGCGGCAAAGACCACTGAGCAGCGCGAGAACATCAAACGGCTGGCATGGTTCAGTACCGAATTCGGTATCATCCGCGAGAACGGCACGCTCAAGATGTACGGCGCAGGCCTGATTAGTGGCGCGGCGGAATTGGATAACGCGGTGAATGGTGTCATTCCGAATATGCCGTTCACGATTGAAAATGTCATTCAATATGACAAAGCGGTATATACACAGAACAAAATGCTCTTCGTCTTCGACTCTGAAGAGGAACTCAAAGCAGAATTAGCGCGCTATTTCGGTCCAATCATTGCGGGTGAAGAGCCTCCAATCTAAAATCACCTGTGGATACCCCTTTCTGGTGCGTCCGCCGCGTCGTCTGACTAACGATTGGCGGGCGTGCTCTTTTATAGAGGTTCAGCCTGCCGCGCTTCCAGATACAACATCGGAATCGTCATGGTCAACATTCCCTGTTGTCTGGCGATAGCGTTCAATCGCTTGTCAATTTGCTGGAACACTGCCCGTTCCTCATCTGGCCTCACCACCGCCCGCCAACCACCGAGAAAGCCTACGCGCGTCAAAAAATGCCGCATCAGTGCCGAACCATCCACGAAACGCATCGTAAACTGGTCCTCGACCATTTTGCTGATGCTAAACCCGGCTTGCTCTATTAATGCGGTATGCGATTGCCGTGTGCCGCGATGGTCTTCGTTGGCCTGTAAACGAGCGAGCGCGTCGGTCTTGCCCATATCAGTGAGCACAGCACGAAAAACAGAGTAAAATTCGTGCATGTGCCCTTTGACGTTGGTTGTGATGACGAGACGCGCGCCCGGCTTTGTCACACGCGCACATTCTGCCAGTGCAGCAGCGGGATTTTCGAAATTGTTGATACCGAGATTTGACACGATCAAGTCAAAGTGGTCAGATGGGAAAGGCATATGAGTCGCATCACCAATCACCAGCGAGACGTAATCCAACCCATAGACGCGGCGTTTATGGGCTGCCCGCGCGATTGCCGGATGCCAGATGTCCATACCCGTGATATGGCAGCCAGTGCCGAGACGATGCGCCAGTTCAAACAACGGGAAGCCCGTTGCACAGCCTACATCCAGAATTCGCAAATTGGGCGCAAGTTCCAGATTATCGAACAACAATCGCCCAAACTGCGCCGCCCAAAAGGATTGTTCGTCAAAAACAGTGACAACCGCCGGGTTAGTCAGATCAATTGTCTGATTAAGATAGTCAGTCATCTACGAATAACTCTAAGCAATTAACGTTACTTTACATACAGGCACTTTACCGCTCACACCTTTCAAGTTGGCCTCTTCACCCACAACCTCACACGCGCCAAGTAACGCATCTACACCCGGAAATGTATGCACATCGTGCGTGATATAAATCTCATTCGCGCCTGCCAAACCCTGTACCCGTGCGGCGATGTTCACCGTCTGTCCAAAATAGTCTAAGCGCTCATTGAGCGTGACGACAATCGAATGCCCGCGATGAATGCCGATTTTGAGGAACAGGTCTTCAGAAATCGTTGTGTTGAATTCATTCAGCCCTTTAATCATGTCGATAGCGGCTTGAACA
>CAZTLI010000562.1:0-3003 GCA_964614375.1 uncultured Anaerolineaceae bacterium | reverse complement strand
CAGCGTATGGGTCGTCTTATTGATGATCTGTTGCAATTGGCGAAAATCACGCGCACCGACCTTGATGTCGAGGGGGTTAATCTCAGCGAAATCATCACGGAGATCGTTGACGAACTTCGTGAAACCGAACCCACGCGCCAGGTTGAAACCACCATTCATCCCCATGTTATGGTCACAGCAGATGAGCACCTGCTGCGGGTCATGATGCAAAATCTACTCGGTAATGCTTGGAAATTCACACGAAATCGAGCGGTTTCGACCATCGAGTTTGCTGTTAAAACGGATGCGGATGACCTCATTTATTGTGTGCGAGATAACGGTGCTGGTTTTGATATGGCTTATGCCGACAAACTCTTTGGTGCATTTCAACGACTCCACTCACAAGATGAATTTGAAGGAACAGGTATCGGGTTAGCGACAGTGAAACGGATTATTCATCGACATGGAGGGGACATCTGGGCGGAAAGTGCTGTCGATAATGGGACAACATTCTATTTCACATTACCTCAATTAAATAAAGAAAGTGAACCGCATGTCTGAGAAAGATAGCTTCATTTTACTGATTGAAGATAATGACGATGATGTCCAACTCACGTTGCGCGCCTTCAAAAAAAGTCGATTAAAAAATGAGATTGTTGTTGTTCGTGATGGTGCTGAAGCACTTGACTTTTTGTTCGCAGAGGGGGCGTATACTGGACGCGATGTGAATGAGCGGCCTCAGATGACCCTGCTCGATCTGAAACTGCCTAAAGTGGACGGATTGGAAGTGCTGCGACAGATTCGTAATGATGAACGCACGCAACTACTGCCCGTGGTGGTGCTCACCTCTTCGCGTGAACAAGAAGACCTGGTTCGTAGTTATCGGTTAGGTGCAAATAGTTATATCCGTAAACCGGTAGATTTTAATCAGTTTATCGAAGCGGTACAGCAACTCGGTTTGTACTGGCTTGTGTTGAATGAAATACCATAGGAGCAACGCTCTATGGGTACTATGGATGGCGTCCGCAAAGCCCTGCGCGTGCTGATCGTCGAAGATTCCGAAGACGATGCACTCCTTGTCCTGCGTGAGTTGCGACGTGGTGGTTATGATGTGACCTCACACCGTGTCCAAACCCGTGAAGACATGATGCGCGCGTTGAAAGACGACCTGTGGGATGTGGTTTTATCCGACTTTTCGATGCCGCAATTCAGCGCACCGGCTGCTTTGGCTGTGTTACAAGAACTTGCACTTGATATCCCATTTATCATTATATCGGGCACAGTCGGCGAAGAAGCGGCAGTCACTGCTATGAAAGCGGGGGCACATGATTTTTTCCCAAAAAATAAAATTACCCGACTTGTCCCAGCCATTGAACGTGAACTGCGTGAAGCGCAAGATCGGCAAAATCGCAGACAGATTGAACAGGAATTAGCCTCTCTATATCGCGCGACCCAGATTCTGTTTCAATTCAATAATCTACTTGAATTGGGGCAGCAAATCGCCGAGTCTGTCGTGCGCGAATTCAACTTCGATGACTGTGGAGTGATGTTGGTTGATGTCGCGCGGAATAGTATCATACGATTGGCGCGCGCTGGAGATTATGACGTTCACCCCGAAATTGATTTGCACATTGATGGGTCAGGATTAGTCCCCTTTGCCATTCGCAAGGGTGAAGTTGTCTATGCACAGGACGTGACTCAACATCCCGCTTATGTCGAGAGTAACAGCACCACAAAGTCTGAACTGGTCATTCCCTTAGCAACACCGCAAGGCATCATTGGTGTGCTGGATTTACAAAGTGCCACCCCCCGCGCCTTCAGCGAACGTGATCTGCGTCTCTTGACGGCTTATGCGAAGCAGGCCGCTGCCGCCTTAGAAATTGTCAAGTTATACGAAGAGCTGAACACCCATGCCGCCGAGTTGGAATGGCGGGTCGCGCGACGAACCGTTGAACTGCGTGAAGCCAAAGAACAGGTTGAAGCGATATTAAACAACGCGGGCGATACGATTGTTTTGCTCGACATTAATGATCGTATCACACAAATGAATCCCGCTTTTGAACAGACCTTTGGTTATGCAACCGAAGATTTTGAACTCGAATTTTTTGCCACAGATCGCTTGTTTACACAACCTGATCGTGTTGCCAGTTTGATAGACTCCGTGCGAACCGACAAGACCTCCAAACGCGCAGAGCTAAAGTGCAAACACGCTGATGGTAGTCTGTTTGATGTCGATGCGATAGTATCCCCGATTGCATCACCCAACCCACAGGACTTGCAAATCGTATGCAGTCTGCGCGATATTTCCGCCCAGAAGGAATTAGAGGATGGCTTACGTCAAGCCTTAGACCGCGAAAAAGAACTCAATGAATTAAAATCACGATTTACTTCGATGGTATCGCATGAATTTCGAACGCCGCTAGCCGTGATACTCACGTCAATTAGCTTGCTGCACAACTATAGTGACCGCATGGATGTCGAAAAACGAGAGCAGAAATTCCAAACGATTAAGGGACAGGTCAAGTATCTGACCACACTCCTCGACGATGTTTTGTCCCTATCCCGTGCGGACACAGTCGGTTTAGTCATGCAGGTCACCGAAGTGAATCTGGTTGCCTTTTGTCAGGATATGATTGAGCAAGTTCAGGCGGCGATAAATCCCGATGCCATTATCGAATTTGTCTCTTCGGGCGACTGTCACAGTGTTCAGGCGGATGATAAACTATTGAGGCATATCCTGCACAATCTATTGTCCAATGCCATCAAATACTCTCTTGATGCGAGCAAGATCGTCCTGAACGTTGCGTGTCAACCGGGCACGTTAATTATCTCAGTAGAAGATTCGGGGATTGGTATTCCAGAGCATAATCAGAAGAACCTTTTCACATCCTTTCATCGTGCAGACAATGTGGGCTCAATTTCAGGGACAGGTCTAGGATTGGCGATTGTCAAGCGGGCGGTGGATGCCTGCGATGGCACGATTAGCTTTGAGAGTAATGAAGGCGTTGGCACGACATTCACCGT
>CAZTLI010000561.1:0-3049 GCA_964614375.1 uncultured Anaerolineaceae bacterium | reverse complement strand
GATTGCAAAGTCTTTCAATTTGCCGGGACAAATCTGAGTAAAGAGCCGAGTCGCAGCGCCACCTTATTTGCCGCTGAGCAAGCGCGCACAGCCGGGGCAAAAGTTGTGCTCGATATTGACTTTCGTCCTGACCAATGGCACGACCCGCGCGCATTTGGTGTCGCGATACGCGCCGCGCTGCGTGTGGTGGATGTTGTGCTTGGTACGGAAGATGAAATTAACGCCGCGATGCTCACTGATCCTTCGCGGATGCAAGCCACTGAGTCGGTGTCGGATACACAGGTTGCCGGAGATACACAAGCAGCAATCCGGGCACTAATGGCACTTGGCCCCACAACACTGGTCGAGAAAGTGGGGGCACAGGGCGCACGAATTCATCGGCACACAGGCGAAATCATCGAAGCACCGGGATTCCCGGTTGAGATATACAACATTCTGGGTGCGGGTGATGCGTTTGGGGCAGGATTCCTATATGGTTATGTCAATGGCTGGGATTGGTACACATCTGCACGGCTGGGCAATGCCTGCGGCGCAATTGTCGTGACCAAACATGGATGCGCTAATTTCATGCCAACGATGGCTGAAATCAACGCCTTTGTTGAAAGCTATGGTGGGCTGGACTAAAGGCGATTACTCGCCATAGGTCTCATACCAGTTTAGCGGAACGTCCGGTGCGGGTGTGCGTTCCCACCATGATGTGCCCGCTTTGCAAACTTCTGCCAACTGTTGCATTCGTGTACGGGCAGTATGCGCGAGAAAAAGCTCCCGGTCATGGCCTTGCAATTCAACTGCCTCTGCCCAGACCGCACGCCCAACAATGACTCCGCTTGCACCTGCTTCACATGCGAGGCGTGCCTGACGTAGGAAGGTGTCGAAGTCAACGCCTGCGCTCAAAAGTGCCCAGGGGGTGTCTTCACAGGCATCGTCTAATTCGGTAAGGGCTTCGCGCCAGATAAATTCGTCTGGCTGCTGCTTCACATCTAAGGGAAACTCGACCTTTAGTACATCGACACCCATCCCGGCGAAGGTGCGGGCACTTTCAACCACAACCCGACGCAGTGACTGACTATCCAGTGGTTGATTGACATCGAGTGAGTAAGCGATAGGTTCGAGAAAAAAAGGGATGTCATAATGGTCACACTGGTCAACGATGTTGGCGACTATATCGCGCTGGAGTTGGGCGTTGGCTGCGTCGGGATGATAGTAGAGAAGGAGTTTAACGCCTGTTCCACCGACGAGTTTGATTTTCGCCACAGACCATCCATCAATAAAGCGCGTTTCCCGCCGGCTTGGGTGTGGTGTATAGTCGGTGATTTCAAGCGGGGCGAGGAGACCAGCTTGCCCACCAATAGCACCCTGTGCAATACCGGGACCAACGCCATAAGCCGGGTCTGCGAGAACGGCACTGCTTAATGGTGAAAGATGGCTCATCACTTGCAGCTTAAATGTTGTAAATTCGGCGTCGGACAGGGGTTGTGACGCAAATTCGTTTAGTTTGCTGAGCAGATTGTCGCGGTGGTCAATTGCCAGCACGACAAATTGCCCTTCGGGGGTGCTGGATTGTGCGAGGTGTCGATATTTGCCGGGTGTTGTCATATTGACTTCTCCTTAAGTCAGAGATGAATGGACATGGCGGTACTATAAACGGTGGTTGTGAATTCGTCTACAATTAATCGTATTGGACAATTGAATCAAATCATGATCAAAAACAGGGGGTAATGATGACCGTTAACGTAGGTGTTATTGGTGCAGGGCGTATTGGTAAATTGCATGCTGAAAATCTGGTCAATCGGGTGTCAGGCGCGCGCGTGCTGGCAATCGCCGATGTATTTGAAGATGCGGCCAAAGAAACGGCGACACGGTTGAATATTCCGACGGCGACAAAGGATTATCAAAAACTACTATCTAATCCCGATATAGACGCCATTATCATTTGTTCCTCAACCGATACCCACGCGCAAATCATCACCGAAGCGGCACAGGCAGGAAAACACATCTTTTGCGAAAAACCCATTGACCATAGTTTATCGAAGATTGATCGTGCGCTGGCTGCTGTTGACAAAGCGGGCGTCAAATTTCAGGTGGGGTTCAATCGCCGTTTCGATTCCAATTATGCGCGCGTCCGAAAAGCAGTCGAAAGTGGCGAAATTGGCACACCAAATATCTTGCACATCATCAGTCGTGACCCAGCGCCGCCGCCAATCGCCTACATCAAAGTGTCGGGCGGCATATTCCTCGATATGACCATCCACGACTTTGATATGGCGCGCTTTCTCATCGGTAGTGAAGTTGAAGAGATCTATACCCGCGCGGATGTGCGCGTTGACCGGGCGATTGGTGAGGCAGGAGATGTCGATACGGCGGTGATGCTCTTGACCTTTGCCAACGGGGTCATTGGAACGATTGATAATTGTCGGCAGGCGGTTTATGGTTATGACCAGCGTGTCGAAGTGTTCGGCAGCGGTGGGGTTATCTCAACGTCCAACAATTATGCCAATAATGCGGTGTTGCAAACGCAGCAAAGCGTACATAGAGATTTGCCGCTCTATTTTTTCCTCGAACGCTACACGGACAGTTTTGTGACGGAGATGAATGCGTTTGTCGCTGCCGTTGTGAATGACACGCCCGTCCCGGTTACTGGCGTTGATGGACGAATTCCAGTAGTGATGGGATTGGCGGCACGTAAATCCTATGCTGAAGGTCGTCCAGTACGTTTGGATGAAATTACAGGTTAAATATGACCTCGACAACTTCGCCCTTCGTGCGTGACCGCTTTACGTGGCTCGCATACTTTATGCTGGCCTATTATGCCTATTTGCAAGCGACCTTGGGGCCGTTGATGCCGTTCCTCAGCGAAGAACTGGGACTGAATTTCACCGTCAGTGGATTTCACTTGAGTGCATTCGCGGTGGGCATGGTGCTGGCAGGGCTTGGCGGCGATGCAATTGCCGCGCGCATTGGACGGCGAACGACATTGTGGGGTGGTGGGCTAGGAATGGCGCTGGGCAGCTTGTTGCTCATCACAGGACACAGCCCAATCATGACCATT
>CAZTLI010000560.1:0-3075 GCA_964614375.1 uncultured Anaerolineaceae bacterium | reverse complement strand
GCTGCGGAGTGGGCATCTTTGACGACGATTCCCTGCTGCGTACAGGCATCGGTCAGGCGCTGCCACGCGAACGAACGCCGCCGATTGTTCCACGCGCCCCAGTAACCGGCATACGTCAGCATCGCACATTCCCAACGGGATGGACGCAGCGCGGGTAAATCGTGCCGTCTGTGAACGCCTTTGATGATGTTCCGCTCAAAGTCCACGTTGTAGGCCACAAACACCTGCCCATCCAGCACAGCGACAATCTGCTCAACCACAGCGGTATAGGGCGGCGCGTCGGCAACCATGTCATGGGTGATGCCATGAACTGCCATCGCGTCCGGCGAGATACGGTCAACAGGCTTGATGAACGTATCCAGCAGCGTTGTGCCAGTCTGGTCGATGATACTCACCTGCACAATTTCGGCCTTGCTGCCGATTCCCGTCGTCTCAAAATCGACCACCCGAAAGCCTTCTTCGAGCAATCCTTTCGCCCAATTGACCGCCCTGGCCTTCGCAAGTGCTTTTTGGCTGCTCATTGCGCTTCCTCATGTGCAGTTTATATCCCTCTCATCACATAGTAACCTGATTTTTGTTAGAGTCACAGGCTACAATCCATACCATACGCGCAATTGGCATCGTGTAATGGGCTACACACAACGAGAGGACCTCCCATCATGAAACGACTGCTGCTGAGTCTGTGTTTACTGCTGGCGCTAATGACTGTGCCCGCTATTGCACAGGACGAAGAACCCACTGCTGAACCTGAAATGACCGCCGAACCGGATGCCGGGACGGACTTGATCGTCTTCACCTTGCCCGAAGTCGATATGAACGGCGTCGCGCCTGCGGATTGGCGAGAAGCCGCGCCCGGTGTGTTCTTGCGTGAACAGGGCGACGATGATGTCACGACACTGGTGTATCAATATGAACCCGGCGCCACCTCCGACGACCTCGCAATCGACATCCTCACGCGCCTGAATGTCAATAGCCTGCCCGGTGACGCCGAAACCTTCGTCACACCCGCCTTTAGCTGGGCGATTTATCACTTTGATGTGGACGCGCCCTTTGGCACGATTCAAATCTCACTGGCGCTGTCCCAGAATCGAGACGGCGCGGCGATGATTCTGTTTCAGGCCGTGCAAGACGAGTATGTCACACTGGCGACAGAGGTCTTTGGCCCCGCGATGGCGAATTTTGGTTTGCCGCTGGCAGACATCGAAGCCAATCTGGAAGGCCGTCCCGGCGTGATTTCGCTGGTGCGCGTGCCTGTGGCGATTTTTGGTACGAGCATCCTCGTCCCGTCGCAATGGCAGAACATCGGGCCGGGAATTTACATACGCGGTCTCACCCCCACCGATGTCGTGGCACTGATACAACAATCACCGCCGGATGTGACACGCGATGACATTCTGGCGAATTTGCTGCCTGTTCTGGGGTTGGATGCCCTGCCCGAAAGCTCCGGTGTCTATAGTACGGCATGGTACGACTGGACGTTGTATCACACCGAAGTGGTGTTTGCGGGTGTGCCGGTGGTGTTCGATATTGCACTGGCGCAAGACGATGCCGGCGCGCATATCGTCGTCTTTCAAGCGCCCGCCGATGAATACGACAATCTGGGTTCGCAAATTTTCCTGCCTGTGTTGGAGGGCTATCGTCCGCTGTCGCAAGTCGAAAGCCAATAGCGGGATTGGAATGATGGTCAGTACATTGCCAGGGGCGGATTTTGTGGTGATCCAGCACAGGCATTCAGGAGTAAAATACACATCAACGCTCATAGCATGAGGTAAACACCCTTGAAAACGCGCTTGATGGAGATTTTTGACTTTACGGATGCAGATTTGACAGAGAATCGCAGCGGGCGCCTGTCGCGTGAGCAGGCTGTGAAGCTCACACCGAAACGCAAGCGACTCAAATTCAGGCTGCTGGTGATCGGGCTTCTCTTGTGGGCTGGTGGCGGTGTGCTGGTGCTCATCGGGCTAAATTTGCGCGATTCCGGCGACAGCCAGTGGGGACTGATGATCGGTGCTGCCGTCATCCTGTGTGGATTGCCGGGATTGCTGTTGGTCTATGGCTGGCTCAAGCCCATGCGCGAAGTCAGTATCAGCGTTGTTCGCGGCCCCGTGAAGGTTGCCCGTGTGCAACGTTCGTCCCGCAGTGGCAACACCAGTACAACCTATATCGTCACTGAACTGCACATCAGCGACAAAATTCTGCGGATTCCTGATGAGGCGTACACGGAATTTACGGATGGCGGTAGTTACGCCGTCTATTATTGGGATGGCACACTCTTGTCATCGGGAAAAGTCCATATCTTCTCTGTTGAGGAATTGATGCACAGCGTATCGGCCTGATAGCGGTTCGCATTGTGTTAACTTCCCATCGCCCGGATAAACTCAGATAGAACCCGGTATCTGACAGGATTTCGTTGCCCGCGTCTTGCGGTGCCAGGCGTAACTTTCTACAATCAGGCACGGAAAACGGCGCACACAGGGGCAATCGACATGATTCAAGTCAACACCTATTCCATTGTGGCTTATGACCCGGATGAAGGGGCGTGGGGCGTGGCTGTCGCCAGTAAATTTCTGGCGGTGGGGTCAGTCGTCAGTTGGGCGAAGGCGGGCGCGGGCGCTGTCGCCACCCAATCGTATGCCAGAGTGAGCTTTGGGCCAGATGGTCTGGCGCTGCTATCGGCTGGACATAGCGCTCAAGCGGCGCTGGCTAAATTACTGGCGGCGGACGACAATCCCCAGCAGCGGCAGGTCGGTATTGTTGACGCGAAAGGCGGGTCGGCGGCGCATACAGGTTCAAAATGTCACGCATGGGCAGGCCACAGATTGGGCGCGGGATTCGCGTGTCAGGGCAATATCCTCACAGGCGGCGATACGCTCGATGCGATGGCGGAGACCTATTCGACAGCCACAGGCGAGTTGGCTGACCGTCTCATGGCGGCGCTGCTGGCGGGCGATACCGTCGGTGGCGATAAACGCGGCAAACAATCGGCGGCGCTTTTGGTGGTACGTCCGAATGGTGGCTATGGTGGCGACAATGACCGCTACCTCGATTTGCGCGTCGATGATGACCCCGACCCGG
>CAZTLI010000559.1:0-3083 GCA_964614375.1 uncultured Anaerolineaceae bacterium | reverse complement strand
CGCTGTAGATAAGGGGTCGAATAGGTGTTGTCGACGATCACCAGGCAATCCCCCGTACATTCCATAAAATGACTCCCGATTGCTCAGGCGATGTGCCCTATGACCATTCCAATGCGTTCTTGCGCCACGCATACAGCAGCGCGTCGAACAACAGGAAGATAAACAAGAATCCGGCACCAAAAGCAAAGAAATCTAGCTGTTGATAGGCCACAGCCCAGGGAAACAGAAAGACCATTTCGACATCAAAGACCAGAAAGATAAGGCCATAGATGTAATACTGGATCTTGAACTGCACCCAGGTGTCGCCAACAGTTTCTACACCACATTCATACGTCTGCATCTTGAGTGCGTTAGGTTTGCTGGGGCGAAACACCCACGCAATCACAATCGGCAGGGCTGGAATCGCCCACGAGATTGCGACAAAAACACCCACAAAAGCCCATTCATGTAATACATTCATGGAGGCTACCCCCACG
Source organism: uncultured Anaerolineaceae bacterium (assembly GCA_964614375.1). GTDB lineage: Bacteria > Chloroflexota > Anaerolineae > Aggregatilineales > Phototrophicaceae > CAZTLI01. The sequence goes on along the minus strand of CAZTLI010000559.1, from coordinate 2,607 downwards.
TATCCAACTGGCTTCAATCAACAAAATAGGCATCTGCCCATGACCAGGATGTGCCCAAACTACAGAATTCACTTGTTCTTTTGAGCGATTTATCACAAACGGTCACTAGTATAACATCACCACATGCGACCTGCAATGGCTTGGGCATATAACCCAAAACTTACACATGACACACAGCACAGCGGATTTTAGCACATCGTAATCTGATTAACAAAGCGTTTTTACACAATTCTCCTACGTCAGCTAAACATTGGCTGCGCGCAGGCCAACAATTGGGACGTTTGGGCAAAGTTGACGTAAGATTAGCCTATATGGGCATCACAGCTTGCGATATATGGATAATTTTGTACGATACACACCTGACAGCGCGGTCTATTAAAGGTCAATCGCCAATCATGTTGAACGCATTTACACCAACCCTCGAAGCGTGGGACGAATTTGTCAAGCAGCAACCCACAGCCCATGTCTTACAACTCGGCGGTTGGGGTGAACTCAAACGCAAACATGGCTGGCAAGTGGAACGAGTCGCGCTGGTTCGTACCGAAAATGAGATTGTAGCGGGCGCACAACTGTTGTTTCGCAAACTGCCTTTGGGATTGGGCAGCATGGCCTATTTACCGATGGGGCCGTATGTGACCGATGAATCACAGTGGGAGCCGTTGTGGGATGCGATAGAACGGCGCGCAATCAAATTTCGCGGATCGGCGTTTTTGAAGTGGGAACCCGGAATCTATCGAGATGGGCACCAACCCGATTTCACACGATGGAAGTTTAGACCGAGTCCCCAAACCATCCAACCACCCCGCACGATTATCATGGACATCACGGGAACAGATGATGCGATTATGGCGCGGATGAATCAGGGCACACGCCGCAAAGTCCGGCAGAGCCTTAAAAACGACATTCGTTATTTCGAGGGTTCGCACGGAGATGTCGTCGCATTTACTGAAATGATGCAATCTACCGGAGACCGCAACGCATTCGGCGTCCACACACCCGGTTATTACCAATTGGCCTATAGTCTGTTTGCCGAAGATGCGGATAACGCCGTTCTCATCATGGCAGAACATGAAGGTGACCCCCTGGCGGGAATCATGGTGTTCGCCGTTGGCAGTACGGCATGGTATCTCTATGGCGCATCGACCAGCCTGAAACGCAATCTGATGGCGACCTATGGTGTCCAGTGGAAAGCCATTGAATGGGCACGGGCGCGCGGCTGCAACTATTACGATATGTGGGGCATTCCTGACGCGGACGAATCGACACTTGAAGCTGAGTTCCAACAGCGCAGCGACGGCCTATGGGGAGTCTATGGCTTCAAACGCGGTTGGGGTGGCGACGTGGTACGGTCTGCTGGGGCGTGGGATAGGGTCTATAAACCCATCATCTACGGTATGTATTCAGCAGCCGTGAGAGTGCTCGGCTAATGACGCACAAAATACGCACGCGCTGTTATCGTCCAGTCGGCTTAAAAGAGTTGCAACTGATTCGCGCAGCCGCCTTCCGTGCCTCCCACCCCGTCTTGATTGGCAGCCGATATTTTATCCGGTGCTGACGCGGGAATATGCCATACATATCGCCCGCGACTTTACGATTGAAGGAGACCTCCCATAACCCTCACAGCCTTCCCGATTACGAACCGGGACGAATGGAATAGCACCCTGCGAACCCTGCCCTATGCCCATGTGCTGCAAACGTGGGAATGGGGTGAATTCAAGCGCGCCACTACCGGTTGGATACCGCATCGCATCGCCTTCAAACGAGACGACACTATCGTCGCAATGGCATCAATTGGTATACGCAGCATTGGGCCGCTCAAGGTGATATATATCTCTAAAGGCCCTGCACTCGATTATCGCGATACCGCTCTGACAGCCGATGTGCTGGATTATCTACAAGCATTTGCACGTAAACAGTTCGCTATCTGGCTGAAAATTGACCCCGACGTGATTGCTGCGACAGGTGTGCCGGGTGACGACGATGATAGGCCAGATTCAAATGGGCAAGCATTGCTGAATACTCTGAAATTGCGCGGGTGGCGGTTTTCCGACGATCAGGTGCAGTTTCGCAACACGGTCACTATCGACCTGATGCAAGATCAAGACGCTATTTTGATGCAGATGAGCCAGAATACCCGGCGCAAAGTCCGCACAGCAGAAAAGAAGAATGTCACTATCCGCCCCGCGACGACAGACGACCTGTCGATTCTCTATGAACTGTATCAGGCAACAGGTGAACGGGATGACTTTCTCATTCGTCCATTTGATTATTACCAGCAAGCATGGCGCGATTTCATGGCAGCGGGATTGGCTCATGCACTCATTGCTGAATATGATGGTAAACCCATTGCCCATGTGATTTTGTTCCACTTTGGTCAGAAATGCTGGTATTTCTATGGGGCGTCATCCAATGAAGAGCGTAACCGGATGCCCAATTATGCCCTGCAATGGGAGGCGATGAAGTGGGCACAGGCACAGGGTTATATTAGCTATGATATGTGGGGCGCGCCCAACACCTTTAATGAAGCCGACAGCATGTGGGGCGTCTTTGAGTTCAAACGCGGCTTTCGTGGGACAGTGACCCGGCACATCGGCGCGTGGGATTATG
>CAZTLI010000558.1:0-3097 GCA_964614375.1 uncultured Anaerolineaceae bacterium | reverse complement strand
GGATTGGCATCGTCTCCGGGCATCGCGGGCCAGAAATCCCGCCCGACCCCGGCGCGGTGTGTCCTGATGGGCTGACAGAAGCCGAAATCAATTTCAATGTCGCGCAGTTGGTGGTACGCAATCTGCGCGCCCAGGGCTATACCGTCGATTTAATGGATGAATTTGACCCGCGTCTGGATGGCTATGAAGCCGCCGCTTTGATTTCTATCCATGCGAATACCTGTCAGGAATGGCCCGGTGAGATCGTGTCTGGATTTTTGGTGGCGAAGGCCGCCGCCCGTCCCGAAGCGGGCGCAGATACCCAGCTAGCGGAGTGTGTGGCGCTGCACTATGGGCAGGCCACCGGCCTGGACCGGCGTTTTAATCTGACGGTGGATATGACCGATTATCATTCATTCCGCGAGATTAACCCCCGCACCCCCGCAGCGATTATCGAACTTGGTTTTATGCTGGCGGATAGGGCACTTTTGACCGAACAACCCGCACTGCTGGCGCGCGGGATTACCGACGGTATTATCTGCTTCCTGGAACCGGGCGCACCACGCGATGCCGCTGTGACCCCGACACCTTAATGTAAGCGAAGAGGCGACCCGTGCATCAATCGGACGACACCGTAGACGGAGGTAGACCACATGGCAAAAGAACTGGTGATGTACACGCGCACATTTGGCTGTCCCTATGTCTCTATTGCCCGCCGGGTGCTGGAAGAACACCACATCGCTTATCGTGAAGTCTTCATCGACCAGGATGAGGCCGCCCGCGAACGGGTGCTGACATGGACGGGCTTTTTGAGCGTGCCGACCCTGGTTGTCGTTGAATCCGGTATGGATGTGCCCGATGTCCAGCCGCCGCCGCTGCCAACGGGGAGCAGTCCGCGTGGAATTAATCGCGGCGTGATGATCACCGAACCCAATGCCGATGAACTGTTGGCATGGTTAGGGCAGCATCACTTCGTTAAAGTACACGATAATCTATAGCATATTGACCCGAATATCGTTATAGTCAGTTCGGCTAGTCGCGGACTTGCCCTACCATCAATCACACATAAACCTCATAGAGCAAACAACATGGCAATGACAGAACATACAATTACAGTGAATGGTCTGCCTGTGCATTATCTGGAAGCAGGGGCACAGCACGGGCGCACAATCATGCTGCTGCACGGCGGTATCGGCACGGCGGCGACCAATTGGCAACCTGCAATGACGATGCTCGCCGATGAATTCCACCTGTATGCGCCGGATTTGCCGGGTTTTGGGCAAACGGCCCCTATTCCGGCGGAGTCTGTGCAGGGATTGGTGGATTGGTTGCAAACGTTTATGCGTACAATTGGCGTGGAACAGGCGGTGATGGTCGGCAATTCATTTGGTGGATTACTGGCACGCCTGACCGGGGCCAATTTTCCACAGATTACCCCGGCGGTGATTCTCGTCAATGGCGGCACGATCCCGGAAGTGCCCGCTTTGCTGAAGACGTTGAGCCGGATTCCGGGCTTGAGCAATTTAACCTATACCCTGTTGGGGCGGATGGCCACCGGACGCGGCACATTGGAGCGGTTGATACACGTCAAGAGCGTCCTCACGCCTCAATTTCGCAGCGCCGCCGCCGCGAATGCACCCGGATTTGCCCGCTTCATGAAATTGACCACCGCGGGCATCCCCGAAAAGATCGACCCTCTCGTGCCGACCCTCATCCTGTGGGGGGTGAGCGACGGTTTCACCAGTGTGGATGAAGCCAAAACCATGAAAGGCCAGATTCCGGGCGCGAAATTGGTCGAAATTGAAGATTGTGGGCATGTGCCCCAGCTCGAGACGGTCGAGGTGTTCGCGTTTCAGGTGTCGCAATTTTTGAGCAAACTGGGTCGGCAGCAATCCGGCGGCGTGGGCATCTTGCCCACACGGGATTAATCAACGCGCGATCAACGCTACGCATTGCGTAAGGACGGCATGGCGGAATATACGAAACAGCAGATATTGGACATCCTCAACGGCGATAGACGCTTCATCAGTGCCGATTTAACGCGCTTGAATTTCAAAGATATGGATTTGAATGGCGCGGATTTTACAGGCGCACTGTTCACCGGGTCGCTGTTCTGGAATACCAATTTGTCCAATGCGGGGCTGCGCGATGTCGATTTAACGGGTTTTGACCTGAGCAATGTGAATTTGACAGGCGCGGATTTAACGGGCGCGAATCTAGCGGCAGTGACATTTGGTGATGCGCCGCAGCTATTGTATGCGCGACTGCCCGATGGCAAAACCTATCTGCCGGGTATGGACTTGACCGTCTATACTGGCCCGGACGACGCCATCCACATCACACTCTATCACGACACCAATGCCGCCAACGTGCATGTGAAGATGGGCACGCCCAATCGCTTTGGTTTGCGCGCGACATCCGTTCACTGGCTCACCAACGAACCCTATGAAGTGCTGATTCATGCCTGTGATGTGATGGTGACCGATGATGTGCTGGGACAAATCGCCCAGCGAGTGATTTCAGAGGGAGGCAATGTCGGCGACGATTAGCTACCGTGCCGCTGGAATTCGTTTCTTAATCGGGTTGTTTCTAGCAACCGGACTGGTGATGGTATTGTGTATCAGCGGGGCACGCGCTCTCGGTAACTGGCTGCCAGATGGCGGACTCCTCGAATTTCGCGGTATCGGGCAGCGAACAGGCACGATCTACGTCTATGACATTGCCCACAACCTGCGTTATCCCCTCATCACCAACGGCCTGCTGCTGGATGCGCGCTATCGGTCACGTTCGCCCGATGGACGTTATTACACCTTCCAGACCTACAATAGTGCTCAAGGTCAATCCGTCTATGTGCTCGACCTCTTCCGCCGTTCCATCCTCCACCTCATGACCGACTCCGAAATCACCCAGTACAATGGTTTTGCATGGTCGTCCGATAGCACACAGGTGGCGTTCGATGTGCTGCGCGGCATCAATACGCGCGAAATCTATATACTGGACATCCCCAATGAAGTGCTGCGGGCGGTAGATACGCGCGACAGCTTGAATTTGATTGCGACCTTACACTGGTCAGCCGATGCCAGCAGCATCTATGTCATTGACTTTTATCTGGACTCGG
>CAZTLI010000557.1:0-3097 GCA_964614375.1 uncultured Anaerolineaceae bacterium | reverse complement strand
CCGCGCTGGTGACGTTGACCAGAGCCTTTTTCGGGCGCAAAACCAAATCCGAAGCCGAAAATATCCGTCCGGCGGACGTGCGCGCCCATATCGGTTATTTACTGCGCGATGAACCCCTGCCCGTATCCGAAGAGGACAATGGGACGACCCCGAAAGCAAAGGGCGGCGCGGGACATGTCACCGATAAGGATTTTCGTAAAGCCGTGCTGAAAAGCAAAGTGCCGGTGCTGGTCGATTTCTGGGCGCCGTGGTGTCAACCCTGCCTCGCCGTCGCGCCCTTCATCGACAAAATGGCGAAGGAATACAGCGGACGTGTGAAAGTGGTCAAGCTCAATGTGGATGAAAATCCGGTGATGAAACATCGCTATCAGGTGATGTCGATTCCGACGCTCATCATGTTCGACGGCGGCAGCCCTATCGAACGCAGAACGGGGGCCAATCCGGCGGTTATCAAAACGATGATTGAAGAATCGCTGCTCTAATGATGGATATAACAAGAACTAACTTGCTGACTCGCTCCTCTACCAGCGTTTGCGCTTGCGTTCTTCGGCTTTGCGGAGGATTTCGGCAATGTCTTCGGCGGGTGGTTGGTCATTTTTGGGCTTTTCTTCCGGGTCTGCAAACGGTGGCAGTCCAAGGGCTTCGCGGCGCATTGCCATTTCCGCTTTGAGTGTCCCATCCTGCTCCATACCCCAATAGACCGTGTTTAAGTAGACATTTTTGCCCGCACGCTGCGCCACATCACGCATTGATTCTTCTTTATCGTAGCGAAACACGCGCGCCAGATACGGCAGGGCTGCCGGATTATTGGCATCGCTCAGACTGTGGGCAGCTTTCTTGCGGATTTCTAAATCCCGGTCACTCATCAGGCGTTCCAACCAGCGGTCTATCTGCATATCGGTAGGCCGCGCAGCCGGGAAACGCCGTTCAATCCGCCCTTCAGTACGCGATTCAGCGGGTGTGGCACTGCTGCGCGCGGCGGCACGCGACATCAACAATCCACCGACCACACCACCGCCCATCAACATCCCCGTAAGGAACGAGTTCCGTATTTGTCCGGCGGATGCCCGCGATTGCTGCCGGGAGAGGTCGTTTTCAAAACGGGCTTTAATTTGTCGCAGGATTTCAACTTCGCGCGGGTCGTGGACCGCCATCACTTCGGTGTTGATGTTGAAATACTCAAAAATCGCGTCCAGCGTGTTGTAGCCGTCTTGTTTGAGGGTATTGAGTCGTTTGCCTGCCCAAATAATATTTTGTTTGATTTGCGGGTCGGTTTCGGCCTCATGGATTTCACGCAGGACGGGCAGCGCCGCGACTTCATCCACCATCCCCGCGACGAGGATGACCTGATGCCGGATTTCTGGATTACGGTGTTTGAGGGCTTTCAATAACTTTTCGGTATCCATGCTGATTACTCTTGGACTATTCAACCGCCGTTGATTCTATTGTATAGGCAAATTGCGACCGCCTCAAATTTCGTCCCAATCATCACACTCTCATCGCCTGCTTATCCCGCACTTAGCGGTTTCAGGGTTGCAGCGGCTATAACTGTGACATTCGCACATTCAACTATGACGGGGATGTATCGTGATGAGATTATGGATCGCTATCCTACTTTTCTTACTGCTGACACTGCCAGCAGCGGCGCAAGAACCGGATGAACGCCCTTTCATTGGTTATGTGCCGTCGTGGTGGCAGCCCGGCGATGACCCGCTGCCCGTTGTCATTCTATTGCATGGCGCGGGTGGCAATGGACAGGCTATGGCAGTCTTCACCAATATGCACGAACTGGCAGAAACAGAAGGCTTTGTCGTCCTCTTCCCCGATGGTGTTGATAGCGAGTGGAATGATGGCTTTAGCTTCCGCCCGCGCCCCGACATAGACGATGTGGAATTCATACGCACCATCATCGACTCGACGGCTGAACGGGTCGATATTGATCGTGACCGGGTGTATGTCGCGGGCTTTTCCAACGGCGGCAGTATGGCTTATGAAGTGGCCTGTAACGCGCCTGACCTCATTGCAGGAATCGCCGTTGTCGCGGGGATGATGGGATTGCATCAGCTTGAAGACTGTGCGCCCGACCATCCACTGCCCGTTATCATCATTCACGGCACAGAAGATACCGTCATCCGCTTCAATCGGGGGATGCGCGATGTCGATACTGCCGAAACAATCACCCTATCGCCATCCGGCGCGGTAGACTTCTGGGTCGAACACAATGGTTGTTCGTCGGCGCGGCGAATCGTCTTGCTGCCCGATACCGATACAACCGACAGAACACGGGTACGCGCGACATTGTATACAGATTGTGCCAATAACGCCCGTGTCGCCTTTTACGAAATCATCGGTGGCGCGCATACATGGCCCGGTCAATCGCGCCAATTCACGCCCGCGGGCGCGGTCAGTTATGACATATCCGCCAATGAAGTGATATGGTCATTTTTCGTGAGTACGCTGGAATCGGGCGATATGTAAACTGCTGATTCCGTCGTAGACCAAATCACTGGCATATCGCACAGCGATGGGGCACAATCCTACTGCGACAATTATCCACCGCGCACAAAGGATGTCGACTCATGGCTATCACACCGCTGGACGTATTACTCGCCGCTGCCCCACCGCTGGTCGTGCTGGTGTTGATGGTGGGGTTTCGTTGGGGGGGCAGCAAAGCCGGCGCAGTCGGTTGGATTGTCGCGCTGGCGATTGCGCTGCTGCGCTTCGGTGCGGATGGCGACGTGCTGTTATATGCCCATATCCGTTCCCTCATCCTGACCATTGACGTGGTGTATATCGTTTGGGCGGCGCTGCTGCTGTATATGGTGGTCGATGAAGCGGGGGCACTGACGGTCATCGCCGATTGGTTCACCAGCCTGACCGGGGACGATGTGCTGCGGATTTTGCTGCTAGGCTGGGTGTTCACCTCATTCTTGCAGGGAGTCGGTGGTTTTGGTGTACCGGTCGCCATTGTCGCGCCGCTGCTCGTTGGATTGGGATTGTCGCCATTGGTGGCTGTGGTCGTGCCGTCGATTGGTCATGCGTGGGCGGTGACTTTTGGATCGCTGGGGTCGTCATTCATTGCGCTGCTCGGCGTCAC
>CAZTLI010000556.1:0-3116 GCA_964614375.1 uncultured Anaerolineaceae bacterium | reverse complement strand
TTATCACGGAGTGGTTTCGGAGCGAGCGCTGCTCTGCACGAAACAGGCTACCGCAGCCACCCACAGGCTGCCCACGCGCACTCAACCTGCGAACCCGTGTCGCAGGCGTGATAACAGGCGCTATCCTGACTGGTCGCGGCGCGACCCGCTGCACTCTGGGGAGTGCTTCCGCTCAGTTCCCTTCGGTGTGGACACCTCAGCACGATAGCGCGACCTTATCTAAAATTAGACATGCCTATTATTCAGAATCAATGCAAGTGCAACAGTTGCGGATATGATGGACACTTTGAAACTGGGAAAAGCACGGGTTAATTCCACAATACAGATGAGCAATTTCTCGCGCAAATATAACGAATTCGATATAATACCTCGCTATTCCCATCAGGGAGATAAAAATTGTCTAACTATATTGATGAGGGAAATTAGATGCGAAAGAGGATGCTTTTAATAAGTTTGGCGCTCATATTTATACTGAGCATCTCGGCTACTTCGGTCATCGCGCAAGATGGTATGATGACCGAAATTGGCGAAGGTGAAGGCGAAGTCTCAATTGTCGCGTGGGCAGGTTACATTGAACGCGGTGATACTGATCCGGCCTTCGATTGGGTAACAGATTTTGAAGCAGAAACAGGCTGTATGGTGCGGGTACAGGTCGCCGCGACATCTGACGAAATGGTGGCTTTAATGAACGAAGGTAACTTCGACCTTGTGACAGCGTCTGGTGACGCGAGTTTGCGTCTGGTTGCCGGGGAACGTGTTCAGCCAATTAACGTTGATCTCATCCCAAGTTGGGATACAGTTGATGAACGCCTACAAAATGCCCCCTGGCATACTATAGATACGGATGGTGACGGCGTAGCAGAACACTATGGTACACCTTATCAATGGGGATCAAACGTCCTGATGTACAATACCGAGGTGTTCGGTGATAGTCCGCCGGATAGCTGGAGCGTGGTTTTTGAAGAACAAACGCTACCAGATGGTCAATCAAATCAGGGGCGTATTCAAGCCTATGATGGTCCCATTTATATCGCGGATGCCGCACTTTACCTGATGTACCACAATCCTGAATTAGGTATCACCAACCCCTATGCTTTGGATCGTGATCAGTTCGAGGCAGCATTGAACCTCCTACGTCAACAGCGAACGCTGGTGGCCCGCTATTGGCATGATGCCTTCATCCAGATAGATGATTTCGTAAACGAAGGCGTAGTCGCCTCTAGTTCGTGGCCTTTCCAGGTAAATCTACTCCGTGCAGACGGTCATCCGGTTGACAGTGTTGTTCCAGTGGAAGGCGCTACAGGCTGGGCAGATACCACAATGATGCACGCGAACGCGCCGCACCCCAACTGTGCTTATATGTGGATGGAACATTCCCTCAATCCACAGCTTCAGGGCGATTTAGCGGCGTGGTTTGGATCCGTACCTGCCGTTCCATCGGCCTGCGAAGGCAATGAATTGCTGGGCGCAGACGGCTGTGTCATCAATGGTATCGAGAACTTTGACCGGATTGCCTTCTGGCAGACTCCTGTCGCCGACTGTGGGGATGGACGCCAATGTGTGCCCTACTATGAATGGGTCACCAATTACATTGCGGTCATTGGTGGACGGTAACGTGTAATAAATTACTACGACGATAATCGGGGCGGGTACACTACCCGCCCCACACACGTATTGCCCGTCGCACACGATGAGAAAATATCCCTCCCTATTTTAATTACGACGTGTTTGTGAATATCTGCTCTGGCAATAAAGGCAAATGATGATGAATTATAAACTGTGGATTGATGGCCAATGGGTTGCTCCAAAAGATGGTGGCACACGAGAGATCGAAAATCCAGCAACGGGTGAACGACTTGCACAAGTGGCAGAAGCGGGACGTGCAGATGTGGACGCGGCGGTACAGGCTGCACATCGTGCATTTTATGATGGACGCTGGTCTAAATTAACCCCGTCACAGCGTTCAGGCGCATTATTAAAGCTCGCCGATTTGCTCGAAGCGCGTATGGAAGATTTTGCCCGGGCAGAATCGGAAAACACTGGTAAACCCTTTGCCTTTGTGAGTATGGGCGCTGACTTACCTTTTGCAGTTGATAATTTGCGGTTCTTTGCGGCTGCGGCACGCGATACCCATGGTTATCATGCGGGCGAATATGCCCCGGGCTTCACATCAATCTATCGCCGTGAACCTGTTGGCGTCGTTGGACAAATCGCGCCTTGGAACTATCCCCTAATGATGGCAGTGTGGAAACTGGGTCCCGCGCTAGCGGCGGGCTGCACAATTGTCCTCAAACCCGCACCTGCCACGCCGATCACCACGCTCATGCTCGCAGAACTCATTGCAGAAGCCGGGATTCCCAATGGCGTTGTCAATATACTCTCTGGTGGCAACGATACCGGGCAGGCCATTGTCGAACATCCTGATGTCCGCATGGTCAGTCTGACAGGATCGACCACTACGGGCAAGACTATAATGAAGACGGCTGCCGACACACTCAAGCGTGTACATCTTGAATTGGGTGGTAAAGCGCCTGTAATTGTATTTGACGATGCCGATATGGGGGCTGTCGCCGGCGCTGCAACACTGGCATCGACATTTAATACCGGACAGGATTGTACCGCCGCCACGCGAGTTTATGTGGAAAAGAGTCGCTTAAACGATGCAACGGAAGCCATTGTCGAGACCATGCGCGCTGTCAAAATAGGGCAACCCTTTGACGAAGGTGTGGCGATGGGGCCTCTAATTTCTGCCACCCAGCGTGAACGGGTAGCGGGCTTTGTACAACGAGCAAAACGCGCTGGCGCGACTATTGTCACAGGTGGTGACATACCAGCACAATTCGCAAAGGGTTATTTCTACACACCTACAATCATTACTGACGCTGACCAGAAATCCGAAATTATTCAGAGCGAGGTCTTTGGTCCTGTCATCACGATTAATGCGTTTTCAACAGAGGCTGAGGCTGTACACTATGGCAACGATGTGCCTTATGGATTGGCAGCATCGCTATGGACAAAAGATATTGGACGCGCTATGCGCCTTGCGGCAGATCTCGAATATGGTACGGTCTGGATTAACGATCACATTCCACTCGCGTCGGAAACACCGCATGGCG
>CAZTLI010000555.1:0-3143 GCA_964614375.1 uncultured Anaerolineaceae bacterium | reverse complement strand
TTCGCCATAATCGCGGATGGTGCGGGCGCGATAGGTGGCGTTGTCGATAGGGACATCAATTAGCGTGAAGCAGTTGGTTTGCGGATGATGATTGCGTTCGACATGGAAGCGATGATCCCCAGCGGGACGAATGGTGTAGTCGTGAATCGGGTGACTGCGATGCGTGACAGCATCGGCTTCCAGTGGGATTGGACAGTATAAGGGCAGCCCGGCGTCGGTCAGCCAGCGCCCACCATTGACTTGCAGGACGATGGCACTGTGACAGCCAATTGACGGCACAACTGTTCCCGGTGGATAGTCGCCGCCATCATCGCGCATGTTGTTGATGGTGAGATAACCTTCATAACCGAGGGCGCGCAGCAGACTGAAAACCGCATAATTGCTCTCGAAGCACGTCCCGCCGCCGCCTCTGGTGATGGCATCGTTCCAGAACATTTCAGGCCAGCGCGGGCAATCTTCCGTATTGCTTATGGCTGCCCGCCGGACAATGCGAAAGGCGCTCTCCCACGGGACAGTTTTTGCATAGGCGGTGATGAGCGCATCAACTAGCTCAACCGTTGGGGCGGCGCGCGCCACGCCAAGAAATTTGAGCACGCGGTCAGTCAAGGCAACGGGAAGCGGCGGTATCGTCATGGCAGTCTCCATCGCGATTACCAATAAAGGCTAACCAGTATACACGATGGAGTAGGGAAAGTCTTACACTGGTTGTGGATAAGATGGAATTTGAAATTCTCGCTTGAAAATAGTGCCAAGTCGCAAGTTCCAAGTGACAAGTAAGTGCAGGAATGAGTGATGAGTAAAATCAGGACTGGGGTCGTGTCAAATTATCTGAAATCCTTTGCAGCTTTTGTGCCCCCATTCATGCGACCTTTGCGGTTCAATTGTCTTTTAGGCAGCGGTGATGCGTTGGCGGGATGGATAGCTCCTGTAAAAACAGGAGAGAAACAGGAATAATTACGATATTTATTACGGATGTATCATTGCTATTGCGCTAAAAAAAGTGCGCCCTGTTTACTAGAGGAGGGCATCTTTGACCAGTAAACAGGGCAGTACACACACAAAAGCCACATCACTCTATACGGGACTTTTGTGGAATGGGTTCAAATTTTGTGCGATTGCTATGATTCGGGTTCGGCTGTGCCTTCGCGTTCGGGATACATGCTGTTGGCGATAGCGGCGTAGTCGTCTATGTCGAGCATACACTCGTTGGCTGGCATGTGATCGGCGATGGTGGCTCGGCCTGCCGATGTCTGGATGGTATAGATTACGCCGTCGGTATACCATATCAATCGTTGGAAATCCGAATTTTCTACCCAGACCGCTTCAGCAGGGATACCGCCCGCTTCATCAAACCCGGCTGTTGTGTCATAGTCAGATACAAACCAGAATCCACGTACATACTGCCCAATCGTATCCGCGACAGGTACGTCGATGATTTGGGCGTCGGGTCCGACTTCGATAATCGCCGCCTCCGCCGCTTCGCGAGTCATCACCTGTTGATATATTCCCATGCCGTAGCTGCTGCAAGTATAATTCATCCAAACGGACTGTCGTTCGGCATTGTAAGTCGCGCCAGAAAAGCTGTAACCACGCGGCATGAATTCGGGTAGGCGCACGTCAAAATCGGCTTGTGCAATGGCTTCGTCTGTCGTTAGAGGGAGTTGGTCTTCGTCGTCCATCGTCTCTTCATCACCGGGATTAATGGGATAGACCACCGTTTCGCGTGTGTCGTCTTCGCTGGGGATGAAGAAGTCGATGATGTCTTGCCCGAAGACCGCGCCCGCTGTGATGAGGATTATGGCGATGACCGCTGCCCATGTTGACCATTGTCGTTGTGGTGGCACTGTTGTTTCTCCTCGTGTTGTAGATTGACCAGAATGGCGTCGGAATAGGGGACGCCACCTGTTATGACGCATGGGGTCGGGCGGAGTGACGGTTTTACTATTGTGCATTTGCCGCGCCTGCTGCAAAAAATCCGCCTTTGCGGAAGCGATGCGCGGTGGGGCGGGGATGTCATCGCGCATTGTGTCAAATATCTCATCGAGTTGGGATTCGTGGGTCATGATTCGTGCCCTTCATGTGCCATATATGGCTTCAGTTCGCGCCGGAGTGCGGCGAGCGCCCGTTGTTGCAGCGCCTTCACCGCGCCGACGGTCATTTCCAGGATTTGCGCGATTTCCACCGGCTGCATATCGACCAGATAGCGCAGGATGATGACATTGCGCTGGTTGTCTGTCAGGGTGGTCAATGCAGCGTGTGCGTGATGTGCCAATAAGCGTCTATCGGTCTGGTGTTCGATGTCGGTGTCATCGGGCAGTGGCTGCTGATCGAGTTGACGGTGATTGCGATGCTGCTGACGGCGCGAGTCATCCACGATCACGGTATAGGCGACCCGAAATAACCACGCCTTCAGATGACGGTCTGGCCCCATTCCACCATGTAAATGATGCAGCAGTCGTTGAAACACGAGTGAGGTCAGGTCTTCCGCCGTCTGCACATGCCCGACGTGGTGATAGATATAACGATAGAGCGGCGTGTAATAGGTGTCAAAGATGGTCGCTAACGCCGTTTCGTCCAGTTGCCGTGCCGCCGCTAGCAGCGCTTGTTCGTCCAAACACGTCTCCTGCGCCGATGCTGTCTGCCTTATCTGCCTATTATGACGCATGACGTAGACGATAGTGACGGGCGTCTACAAATTTACGGGGGAGATGGGTTCAGCAATTTGGCGCTGGCTGTTAGAATGGTCGCAGATACACACGATGGATAGGGAGAAGGAGTGATCGATGTCGCAGCGGATAATGATTGTGGTTACTGTTCCGCCCGAACAGGCCGACACAGTGTTGGATGCGATTTCCGGCGCGGGCGGGGGCAGCATCGGGGAATATACGCACTGTGGATTCACGAGCACAGGCGATGGACGCTTCAAACCGTCGGATGCTGCCAATCCGCATGTGGGCGCGAAGGACACTATCAACCGTGTGGACGAAGTGCGTATCGAGACGTTTTGCAAGCGCGACGTGGCGAAAGCGGTGGTTGCCGCTATCCGTGAGGCACATCCTTACGAAGAACCGGTGATTTATCTGATTCCGCTGCTGGACGAAGCGGAGTTGTGAACATAAAGCGTCTTCTAGCTTGATGCAAGG
>CAZTLI010000554.1:0-3146 GCA_964614375.1 uncultured Anaerolineaceae bacterium | reverse complement strand
GTCTGTTGATTTTGCCAGAGAATCGCCGTGACAAATGGGCATGGTGGAAGATGGCGCTGCCGGTTGTGTGGGTGATTGTCGGTGTGGCGGCCTATCAGTGGCTCGGCTTATACGAACGGTATCTGCGCTTTTTGCTGCCGCTGCAAATTGGCTTTGCGTTGTGGATGGCGCGCGGCATCCGGGTGTTGTGGCATATCCAGACGCGCGAACGCACCGGACTGGTGGTGTATGTCCCGCGGGTGGCGGCGGTGGTGGCTGTTGGCGCGCTGCTGGTGAATATGTCGCACGGACTCGACCCCCTGTATCATGACCCGGCCTATCAACGCGACGATTTCCGCGCCATGGCCCGGACGATTGTGCAGCAGGCGCGCCATGGCGACGCAATTATTCTCGATGGCCCCGCCCTGACCGAGACGTTTGGCTATTACTATCGCGGCACTATTCCGGTCTATCCACTGCCACAAACCAGCGACGACGCGCAAACCGCCGCCGATACCCGCGCCGTCATCGCCGAGTATGAGCGTATCTTCGTCCTGTTCTGGGGCATGGAACAGCAAGACCCCAATTATGTGGTCGAGACGGTGTTGAGTCAGGAAGCCTATCAAATTGATGAGCGCTGGGTGGGGGATGTGCGCTTTGTGCGCTATGTCACACCTGCCGATTTCCCGCCACCCACCGAATCGGGCGCGCAATTTGGCGATTCGATCACCCTGACCCATTACGCCCTCAGCAGCCGGACGATTGCGCCCGGCGGCGCGCTGCAAATTCAACTCCACTGGGCGACAGATGACACCCTCACCGTGCGCTATAAAGTGTTCGTGCAAATCCTCAATCCTGATGGCACACTCGCCGCCCAACGCGACAGTGAGCCGGGTGGCGGCCTGCAATTGACAACACAATGGCAAACCGGCGCGTCGATTATCGACCAGCACGCCCTCGCCATTCCCGACGATTTGCCCGCCGGCGAATACACCGTCATCGTCGGCCTCTATGATGCCAATGACCCATCCGCGCGTTTGCCTGTGGGCAATGGTGACTTTTTGGTACTCGGTACAGTCCGCCTGAATGCGCCGCGATACTCATGGAATTCACAGGCAGTTGACCCGTAAAGGTGTTATGATTAACGACAGTAATGGTTGACGGTTGGTAATGTATTGTATTTGGATGGCGACTCATGACGATGCACAAACCGCAGTTTCATGTCCCGGCTTCTGCAAACCCGCATCAACAAACCGACGAACTCACCGAAGAAGAAAAAGCCCTCATCCGGCGCAGCGCGGCGATGGGCAAAGGCTGCATCACCGTGATGGTGACGCTCTCATTTTTGCCGCTGCTGCTGATTTGTGTCGTCTTGGTCGTTATGGCGCTGATAACCGGCGTGCAGGGCATGTTCCAGCAGGGCAATCTCAGCATGGCGATAACCAGCATTGGCTTTGGTTTGCTGCTGGCCTATACGCTGTTTTCCATCGTCAGCAATGCCACGCGCCAGATCACCGAATCGCGCCGCATTTACGTCGCAATGGGCTATCTGGATAAAGATAACGGAAGCACCGCTTGACTGACACACCGACACCCCGGCGAATCGTGTTATGTCGGGGTGAATTCTGCAATTTAGGCCGCCGCGCAGACCGCCTCTATCGTGACCTGGCAGCGATGGTCGCCGACCTCAACGCGCAGGCCGATGTCCCCTATATCACCTTGACGACTGCCACCTGCCTGAGTATGTGTGGTGTTGCGCCCAACTGCATCGTCTTCCCCGGCGGACACGCCTATCACCAGCTCACACCCGAAAAACTCCGCGCCATCGTAGACGACCACCTGAAACCCTAGGGCAGTCGTCGTGTTTTCCACACCTATCAGGCCAATTTGTGATTTTTGTCACAACTGGATTTTGCGCTGACTTGCTACAATGGCAGTATATCCATACGCACACAAAAGGAGTCGGTGACGTATGACAACGAACAGCAATTTTCGTATCGACTCGCTGCTGCCACAGGAAATCGCCGTCCGTGCCGAAGAAATCGGCGTCAACAAAGCGAGTCTCAGCACCGTTCGCACCCTGATGCTGGGGATGCTGGCGGGGTCGTTCATCGCGCTGGGGGCTATCTTCGCCACGACCATTGCTACGGGTGGCGGCGCGCTGCCGTATGGCCTGGCGAAACTGCTTACAGGGCTGGTCTTCTCGCTCGGCCTGATTCTGGTCGTGGTCGGCGGCGCGGAACTGTTCACAGGCAATAATCTCATCGTCATGGCGTGGGTCAGCCGAAAAATCAGCACCGGCGCCCTTCTGCGTAACTGGCTGCTGGTGTATATCGGCAATTTCATCGGCGCGCTTGCGACGGCGGCGCTGTTATTTGTGTCGCGTCAATACACCTTCAACGACGGCGCAGTCGGTCAAACGGCGCTCACCATCGCCAACAGCAAGGTCAATCTGGACTTCGTGCAGGCGATTGCGCTGGGCATGTTGTGTAACGCGCTGGTGTGTCTGGCGGTGTGGTTGGCCTTCGGCGCACATACCACAACCGACAAAATCATGGCGATTCTCTTCCCGATTACGGCCTTTGTCGCGGCGGGATTTGAGCACAGCATCGCCAATATGTATTTCATCCCCATCGGCCTGTTTATCCAGCAGTTCGACCCGGCCTTTGTGACCGGACTCGGTCTGGAGCTGCCCAATTTGACTGTTGGCGGATTCTTGAGCAACCTCATCCCGGTCACTATTGGCAACATCATCGGGGGTGGGGTGATGGTCGCGGGAGTATACTGGTTCGTCTATCTGCGCGAACGGCATTCGCTGCTCACGCGCAAGCAAGATGATGTGTAGAGGATAGGGGGCAGGTTTTAGGTGAACACATGCGGCGATAACAGGCATCGCCCCCATTGAATTATGTGCGCGTTTCGAGGATGAGCCGGGCAGCGTCGTAACGGTCTCGTATCATCGTCTGCGCTTCGGGACAGAGTTTGTTCCAACTGCGCTGTAATTTCGCCCGCACCCATTCGACGCCTTCATCAACCGTCATCCCGCGTTCCGCATAGGTCAGATGCAGCAGCGACGGCACATTGGCAATATGCGCCATAGCGTCTGCGCTGGCGAGTGTGACCGCTTCGGGCGTGGTCAATTCACCGGGCACACTGCCGCGATGATT
>CAZTLI010000553.1:0-3152 GCA_964614375.1 uncultured Anaerolineaceae bacterium | reverse complement strand
CTGGCGATATTGACCGCACTGCTGAGTAATCCACCGGGATTACCACGCAGGTCGAAGATAAGACCGCTGCGATTGTTAACATCCAGTTCCGCCACCGCTGCGGCGATTTGTTCATAGGCGCGTCCATTGAATTCTGCCAGACTGATATAGGCGATGTTACCCGGCAGGATTTCGGTCTCGACATTGGGGATTTCGATACGGGCGCGGGTGATGGTGAATGTCACATGCTCTTCACCGCGCCGGAAGGTGATAACCACCTGTGTTCCGGCTGGGCCGCGTACCCGTCCAGCGAGTTCCGTCTGATTAAGGCCGAGCACATTTTCGCCATCTACTTCGACAAAAATGTCGCCCGGTTCTACACCGACAGCGCCCGCAGGTGAGCCACGCAGCACGCTGACAACCTCGATTTCGCCCGTTTCTTCCAGCGTGCGGATGACAACGCCAATACCCTCAATATCCCCGGAAAGGGTGGTATCGAACATCGCATACACATCGGGTGTCATATACCCGCTAAATTCATCGCCTAACGAATCGACCATGCCGGAAATCGCACCATCGACGAGCGTGCGCGTGTCCACCGGGTCGAGATAACTATCCTGAATAATCTGGTAAACTTCAAACAATGGGGCAAAGGCTTCATCGGTATCGCCGATGAGGTCGGGGCTAATTGACGGGGTTTCGGTTTGTGCTTCGGTGGTGGCAAAATGACTGCCGATCAGAAATCCACCAACAAATATTACAATCACCAGCAGGATGGTGTAAATTTGCTGTAACCGCTGCCCCATATTTCCAGATGATTTCATAAGTGAGATGTCTCCGTCATGTGATTTGCTGTAACCCATTATAAGGTATTATGTCGATATTGCGTGGATGTAAACGCAAAATGAGAAACAGCTAAGCAGAAAAAAGGGATATGCAGATGCAGATATTTCGTTTTGATGCCGACTCTGGTGTGCCAATGGGCCTGTATGATAGCGTGGAAGCGACATTCAACCACATTCTTAAGTCAGAACAACCCCTCACGGTTGGCGCGATACACGTTGCGCCACAGGGTATTGTCGGTTATCACGAGGCGCATCAGAATCAACTCTTTCTGGTGGTGCGTGGCAGCGGCTGGGTGACAGGTGAGGACAGGAAACGAGTATATGTCGGTACGGGTATGGCGGCCTTCTGGACAGCGGGCGAAAGCCACGAATCGGGCACAGAAACAGGCATGACCGCCATTGTCATCGAGGGTGAGGGAGTCAATCCCAATGCGATGACGGAAGTTAAGCGCGATGACGAATAGACATTGCCCGAACTTTTGTGCTACAATTGGCACGGCTGAAACCATATCCTGAGACTTAAATCATGAATCGCGATTCCATCTATGTTTATTGTGCCGAAAAAGCGGGTGTGACATTTGATTATCCCTTTGGCCCGGATGTGCGGGTATATAGAGTGATGGGCAAGATATTCGCATTCGTGCCCGAAGGCGAACCCCTTTCGATTAGCCTGAAATGCGACCCGGTATTAGCCCAAATGCTGCGCGAGACATATGCTGCCGTGCAACCCGGTTATCACCTCAACAAGCGCCATTGGAACACGGTCACGATTGACGGCGAAATCGCCGACGATGAATTGCAGGAGATGATTGACCAATCCTATGATTTGATTGTCGCGAGCTTAAAAAAAGCAGACCGTGAGACGTTGAACCAGCAGGCGTAAGTAATTATATCTGCGATTAGAGGACACCCATTTTGACAATTGACTCACGCCACCAACCCGATGTCACTCTACGCGCTGTGCAAGACGCAGATTTGCCGATATTCTTTGTGCAGCAGCAGGACCCGGCAGCGGTTCGTATGGCAGCGTTTACGGCTGAAGACCCGACAGATAGAACTGCTTTCAATACGCACTGGACGAAAATCCGCGCTAACGAAAATGTCGTCACCAGTACCATCCTATTGGCTGACGAAGTTGTCGGCAATATTGCCAGTTTTGTGATGTTCGACCAGTTACAGGTCAGTTATTGGATTGGACGTGAATATTGGGGCAAGGGAATTGCGACACAGGCGTTGACGGCGTTTTTAAACGTAGTCACAGAGCGTCCCATCTATGGTCGTGCGGCGAAAGACAATGCGGGTTCGATTCGTGTGCTGGAAAAATGTGGATTCAAGCTGTGTGGTGAAGAAAAAAGTTATGCCAATGCACGCAGCGAAGAAATCGACGAGATTATACTGAAATTGAAATGAGCACCTGCACCTGGTCGGAGATACACACGGATGCCTTATATCACCTTCGATGAAGCCATCAATCTGATTCAAGATAATCATATCCTCGCGCTCGGTGGCATGACCGTATATCGGCGTCCGGTGGCGTTTGTGCGGGAACTACTGCGGCGTGTAAATCGACCCAAAAACCTTACGCTGCTGTGTTTTACGGCAGGGATTGAATCGGATTTGCTCGTTGGGGCGGGGTGTGCCAGCACAGTGCGGTCAGTCTATTTCGGGTTGGAGTCGTTCGGATTTGCGCCGATGTTTACGCAGGCCGCGCAGCAGGGCACAATTAATGTCATCGAAGAGACCGAAGCGAGCATCGTCATGGGTATTCGTGCAGCGCTGGCGGGTGTGGGATTCATGCCATCCTTGGCGTGGATAGGCACAGACTTACCCAAATTGCGTCCTGATGTCAAAACCGTTATCGACCCCTACACTGGCGAAGAACTGATTGCATTCCCCGCCATTCACTGTGATGTTGCTGTCATTCACGGTTTAGAGGGCGACCAGCACGGCAATGTCAAGCTGAATAACAATCTTGGTATCGACATGGAACTGGTCTATCTGGCGGATACAGTCATTGTCACAGTCGAGCGAATTGTCGATAACATCGAACGCACAACAGACGGTTTGCTCATTCCATCGCCGGGTGCAGATTATATCGTTCACGCGCCGCGTGGGGCATGGCCTACAAGCTGTTATCCCGACTATCCTATCGCGGGGGGCGAGTTCCTGCGTTATGTCGATGCCTGCAATGCCGGGTCATTTGATAGCTACCTGAGTCAATTCCTGCAAGCTGTACCCTGAACGGGTCACATTGGGTCAGCATAGCGATTGCGGTTTGACCTGTTTCGCGCTATAATGGAAAAGACAATTAAAGACCGGGGGAGTCCG
>CAZTLI010000552.1:0-3173 GCA_964614375.1 uncultured Anaerolineaceae bacterium | reverse complement strand
GCGTCTTCAGTAAACGCCAGAAATGTCATGAGAATCGTCATCAACGTGAACACCGCGCTCAATATTGCGCTGGTGGTGAACGCTTCACTTTTATCGAGGCGGAAATTCGTCCGAAAGGCCATGTGCAACTGGTCATCTTCATAGACTTCAAAGTAGCGGGGTTGTTTGACCTTACGCCGCTTGAGTTTGTCTTCATCGGCCTCTGTCGGCGCTTTAAATGGAAACACGGTGTCGCAGGCCGCACACACCGCCACCATTTGCTGGACGTTGATATTTTCGGCTGTAATTTGCGTCCCACAGTTCGGGCAATTTAAGTGCATCATAACCTCTGATCTTTACACCTATCATATAATGGTTTTCGCCAGACAGTCCAAACGTTGCATCGAACGGCTTTCCTACTACTGAATCACAAATTGCGGGCCGGTCATTACGTCGATACAACTGGCATCGGGCACAGTCGTCGGCGTATTCAGAAAATCGACTATGATCCCGATAGGACAGCTATCGGCGAGACTGGTGCCATGCCCAAGACCGGGAAATTCAAAGACGAAGCTGTTGACCAGGGTCGTCGCAGCCAGCGTGCCGCGTTCGGGCGGTGTAATCGGGTCGTATTCGCCACTCAAGACCAGCGTCGGGATCGTGCTGTGGACAGGGGCGTTATCCAGCGGGTCGCCCGTGCCCGATTCCCACACGCTGCAAATCGCCATTTCGATGATTGACCCTTCCGCCATAAATGCCGCGCGCGGGTGCAGCGAGACACTCTGATTAATCGTCGCCAGTGAAGAAAACGTCACTTCATCGCGGCAGTTAGCGGAATAATACATCCCCACACTGAACGTCTCAAAATTGGATGTGAAGAACATCGCCAGATTGCCCACCGGCTCATAATAACCCTGATCGGCATAGGCGATGACGACGGGCATATACGTAATCAATTCGGTGCTGTAGAGTGACCGGAACAGCACATCGCCGAATATTTCGCCCGTAAGCAACAGGGGATATACTTCGCCCGTTTCGGGATGCGGCACATTCAAGCGCACTGGATTGGCGTTCAGGCGTTCATACGTCCGCCAGAAGCGAAATTCGAGGTCAGGATAGGCCGCATTACACACCCTGTCTGCCGCGCAGCCCGCGAACAAAATCGAAAATGCCCGGTCTGCCGCTTCGACAATCGCCGCCAGACCATCTGCCTGTAAAGGCACAACCGAGTCAAGGATCACACTGCGAATGCCTGTCGGATAGTCGCGCATAATCGTCAGCGCCAGGCGCGTGCCATACGAAATGCCGAGGATGTTCCATTCAGCATACCCCAACACCACGCGCAAATCGGCGACATCGGCAGCACTCGCCGGCGTGTTATAGGCGCGAATGTTGATGCCCGCTTCTATCAGTCGATTGCTGCACGCCAGCGCGACCCGAATCGAATCATCCAGCATCTGGTTGATTTCAACACTGGTTGCCAGCGACTCATAATAATATTGTTGGAATTCCGGGCAATCCAAAGACGGCTGCGAAAAACCCACACCGCGCTGGTCAAACAGAATCAGGTCACGTTCTGCCAAAATCGGCGCAAACCGTTCGATATAATAATCGGCATTGGTCAGCAGATAGCCGCCGGGGCCACCACTCAGATAGAGCATGGGGTCGGGCGCGGGATTTTGCGACAGGCTGTGGACAACCGCCACCGCTAGTTCAATGGTACGGCTCTGGGGATTAGACCGGTCTTCTGGCACAACCAGATACCCGCATTCGACATTGTACCCTTCCGGGACGATGAACATACAGGACGCGGCCTCGAAACGCGGCACATCGTTAATATCCGCCTGTACCTGCACCAACCCAAAGGACAAGACCCACAAACCCAATAACATTACACTAAACACCCGCATCCGACACAGCCTCCATTACTACTCAAATGTGTCTACGGATACCATATCACAAAAATGTCCTCGCGTGGCGGAAGAGTTTATGAGGAACAAGCCCCTACTTCAGCACTTCATAGGTCGATTGCACAAAGCCATTGTGCCATGATTTGCTTTCTAATAGGCGCAGTTTGATGTCCTTAGCCAATGCGCCGAATAGCGGACGCCCCGCGCCAATCAAAACAGGAATGGTCGTCAGCGTCATCGCATCGACCAGCCCTTCGCGCAAAAACGACTGAATCACCTGACCACCATCCAGATAAAGATGGGTATAGCCCTCCTGCGCGAGTTTATCCAATACCACCTGTGGCGAAAGCGCCTCAATCCGCACGGTGTTCTGTAAATGGTCGGGCACAGTCGTCAGGCTTTTGCTGAGGACAATCACGGGCTTTGTCCCATAGGGCCAGGGGTCGAATTCCAGCACTTTTTCAAACGACCCGCGCCCCATCACCAGCGCATCTATCGAACCAAAAAACGCGCCATACCCCGCATCATCGCCACCGCCAATCGGCTCACCAGCCTCTAACCACGACACATCGCCATCGGGCCTCGCGATAAAGCCATCCAAACTGGTCGCAATAAATACCGACACTTTCGGTCTTGCAGATGCCGTCATCATTTCCCTCTTTCTGTGCTCATCCTATGTGCCGTAACGCATGTGTTGGCCGCTGCACTTCTATAACGTCGTCACCGTCTCGACATGATACACGCGCGTCGGCACACGGTCACGCAGCATAGCGCGCAGATGGCCTCGAAACAGCTTCAGATGGTCGGACGATTCATGGATATGCAGCGCATCCATACCCGCCCACGCCTCGAAGAAAATGAAGTGATTGGCCTCCCCAACCACTTCATAACATTCATACGTCAAACAGCCATCCTCTGCCCGTGATGCCGCAAGCAGCGGTTGGAGCGCCTGCAAAAAGGCGTCGCGCTGTTCAGCATGGATTGTAATAGATGCCTTCAAAACAATCATTGTTGCGACCTCTTTCACTCTTTTGTCTGGTGTATACGTTGTCACACGCTTGTATTTCTGTCGCGCCTTCGCGCCTCTGTGCTTCGTCTTTTAGGCCAGCCGCCATTTTCATTCTCTCATGGGTAATGCTGTCCGAAAATTCCAACACAGATTTAAGGCGGTGGTGCTATGATACCGGCAATCTGGTAAACTGCACTGTTGTGAGTTTGTTTAGTGTAAACGAGGGTATATCCTATGGCAGAATTCATCCGGCGTGACGCCCCCCTGACCGAACC
>CAZTLI010000551.1:0-3215 GCA_964614375.1 uncultured Anaerolineaceae bacterium | reverse complement strand
CGCTGCCATTTCGGGATCGCGTAATCCTGCCTATGATGGCGCGTCTGGCTAACCTTACCACGAAGTTCACACCGCAAAAACAGCTAGAAAATACA
The DNA here is from genome assembly GCA_964614375.1 of uncultured Anaerolineaceae bacterium. Lineage (GTDB taxonomy): Bacteria > Chloroflexota > Anaerolineae > Aggregatilineales > Phototrophicaceae > CAZTLI01. The sequence continues at coordinate 3,120 of CAZTLI010000551.1, read as the reverse complement.
CGGCATCAGCTAGAGTTGGCTGGTCAAACCACCGACCCCACCACGTTCCTAGCGACACGGATTATCACGACCATTGCGCTATCGTTGGGTGGTGTATTACTGGGTTTTGTCATCCTGCGCGAAGATTTCAGCACCGCTATCATGTATACCATTGGTGGTGCGGCGCTTGGTTTCTGGATTCAACCCATGCTGCTGCGGAGTAAAATTCGCAAACGTCAGGACAACATCCTCAAAGCCCTACCGGACGCGCTTGACCTGCTGGTTATCTGCGTGGAAGCGGGTCTCGGTTTCGATGCTGCGATGGGTAAAGTCTTTGAAAAATGGGACAATGAATTGGCGCTGGCCTTTGGACGTGTCTTGCGCGAAATCCAACTCGGTAAAACTCGCAAAACATCGCTTAAGGACATGGCAAATCGCATGGATGTGCCCGATGTGAACAATTTCGTCGCCGCCATCATTCAAGCTGACCAGCTCGGTGTGAGTATGGCGAACATCCTGCGCGTACAGGCCGACCAAATGCGTACCAAACGTCGCCAGCGAGCGCAGGAAAAAGCCCAGCAAGCCCCCGTTAAGATGATGATCCCGATGGTACTCTTGATTTTCCCGTCGATTTGGATCGTGCTGCTGGGGCCATCCATATTGATACTCATGTCTACCGCAGGCAACGGAGTGTTTTAAGCACCCATTAGAATCGCCCCTGGTCATCTGGAGCAGGTGATATGCCAGGTATAGCTTCGCAACCCATATCCACATCAACAGAAGCCTCGGCAAATACCGGGCTTCTTGCATATATACAGGTTGCACGGCAGGCGGGCAATGCCATTCTGGACTTAATCTTTCCGCCACGCTGCGCCCGTTGTGGACGGGTGGACACACGCTGGTGTTCCACCTGCCAGCACGATTTAGACAGCATCCCCGTCCAACCCAGATATAGGGTTGTGGATGGACTCAATGGCGTAGTTGCCACAGGCATTCATGATGGCGCATTACAAGATGCTATTCAGGCGCTCAAGTACGAAAATACGACCGCCTTAGCACAGTCTTTAGGGCTGCGTCTTGCCCCATGTCTGGCGCAAACACACTGGACAATTGACACTATCGTTCCCGTGCCATTACACCCCTCTCGTCTGGCAGAACGGGGATATAATCAATCACAACTATTGGGAAATGTACTGGCGACAAAGCAGGCCACACCGTGCCAGCCCGACGCCATCGTTCGCAATCGGATAACACAATCGCAAGTGGGTCTGAATCAAGTTGAAAGACAGCAAAACATGGTTGATGCCTTTAGCGCCCACGCCGATTCAGTAGCCAATCGCACTATTTTACTCATTGATGATGTCTGCACCACAGGTTCAACGCTCAGCGCCTGTGCTATAGCTGCACGTCAAGCCGGCGCAGCGGCTGTATATGGATTAATCGTGTCTACAGCGCACGGTTAATGCTGTTAGAGTTGACATTTGCGTTTTACTTACATTTGCAAGAAAAGGAGATGCTGATGGATGTGATGATTCAGGGACACAATATGAAAATCACAGATGGGATAGAAGCCTATGCACAGACAAAGATAGATAAGCTGGATCGCTATCTCCCTAACATAACCGAAATTCGCATCGACATCTCGCGAAAAAATACCCATCGCGGCGCCAATATCACATCTGTGCAAATCACCCTGCGTCACGAACGCGGCGCAATCCTCCGTTCGGAAGAAAAAATCGCAGGCGATGACCGCGACTCCCTCTACGCGGGCATTAATCAGGCTATCGACAAAATCTACAAACAAATCCGCCGCTTCAAGGACAAAAGTCGCAACAAACGCCGCAAGGAATATCAACGCTACGTCGCCACAATCGAAGAATTAGCATTAGCGGAAGACACTCCAGACGTGGAGGATATTGAAACCAGAGACGGCACAGCACCAGAAGAAGAAGAAATTTTACGGCGTAAAGAGGTCGAAGTCACGGCGATGACCGAAGCCGAGGCCATCGCCCAGATGGAACTGCTTGGTCACGACTTCTTCATGTTCTTCAATGCCGATACCAACGGAGTCAACGTGCTCTATAAACGCAGCAGCGGCGGCTATGGTGTCCTCGTGCCCCACACCGGGTAAATACATATAAGGCGTTGAACAATCAATCGGGGTGAGCAATGCCTTACCCCGATTTTGTTTGCACAATTACGTCCAGAGGCGGCGGAGAATGCGATACTTCTGAAATTCATACCACCCCATCAGTAAGGACAACCGCAAACCATGCCATCCATCACGATAGCCCTTCAGGGTGACAAGTCGCCACCAGAATTGGCGCAGCGGTTGCAGGATATAATTCTGGGGTTTGGGGCGAATACCCTGTCTATATAGTATCTCCGCATCATACGCCGTATATTTGCGCTGTTTAGCATGAAATTGCGCCACATCACGGTAATTGTGGTGAATCAGCGGATGTTCGAGAGTGCCCATCTCGCCGTTCAGTTCAACCACCTCATGTACCTTACGTTCCGGGTCATATCGCGCTGCACCCACACGGAGCAGTCGCGTTTGATAGTCAGGATACCAGCCCGCGCCCAATGTCAATTTGCCAAAAATATAGTTATGACGCGGTATTCGCCAGCCTGCATACCCATCCGCCTGCATTGCATTACGAATCTCACCCGCCAACTCTGGCGTCACCCGTTCATCCGCATCGACAAACAACACCCAATCGGCTTTGCCTGCAACGGCCTCAAGCACGGCATTACGCTGCCCGGCATAATCGTCAAATGTGCGCTGCAACACGTCTGCGCCTGCTGCGCGCGCCTTATCTACGGTGTCATCGGTGCTAAAAGAGTCAAATACCAGTACCGAATCGGCAAAGCGCACCGATTCTATACAGGAGTCGATATGCGCTGCTTCGTTCAAGGTCAGGATGATTGCTGTCAGTCGCATCAGACTCGATTTGCCTCTATGAGCACCGTCGAATATGCGCCAATAAGTGCCTTGCGCTCGTCATCGGCTAGAGTTGGGTCAGCCTTTACTTGCCGGATTTTGCGATTCATCCCCCTAACGACCATCCAGCGGGCGACGAAAAATTTCCAGGTTGGATAGTGCTTGCGGAACATCCGCAGGCGGCTCGTCCACAGGTG
>CAZTLI010000550.1:0-3227 GCA_964614375.1 uncultured Anaerolineaceae bacterium | reverse complement strand
GCGGCATAGATATTGTTGCGGTCATCAATTTCGGGATTTTTCAGGTGCTGACGACTGAGGGCATAGGCATGGTTGAGCGCAACATCGGCCTCGTTCAAGCGTTCCATACTCAATAGCATCTGTCCCTCGTTGCCACGCGCGATAATCTGCGTCAGCCACATACGGCGTTTGACCGCTGTCTCATAGGCAGACTGAAACAACTGGCGCGCTTGCTCAAAATTGCCTTTTAAGCGATAGGTCTCGCCGATGTTCAGGTCACAGGTCGCCATCAACTGGATTTCGCCCGCTTTCTCGAAGAGCGCCCGCGCTTTTTCAAAATGGTCAATCGCGGCGTTGAGATTTTTACCCGAATAGGCGATGAGTGTGCCGATGACCATTTCTGCCCCGGCATGGTCGGACGTGCGACCCGCTTTTTGAGCTTGCTGCCGCAGCGCCTCCAGGCGTTTCATGGCTTCGTCAAAAGAGATGGCCTTTTCCTGCCATTGGTTGAGCGTGGCATTGATGCGTTCATGAAATTCGGTGTTTGATTGTGATGCGGTTTTCCCACTCATCCCCTGCGTGTCCTAACTATGAATACTACTCCCGTACACTACGTTATACACCCGCGAGGGCACATACGCCAACTCCGATACTGATTTCGCGCCATTTAGATATCGCCAATGCGATAAATCTGGAGATAGTCGCGGTTGAATTCGTCTCCCGCTGGGCCATAAGGCGTCGCCAGGTAATGACCGTCCGGGCTAATGGCGAAGGCATTGCCACAGGCCACGTCAATCGCGTCAATCAGCATTGAACTGTACGTCTGCGTGTTGCTCAGGACGAGCGCGCCACATTCATTCAACAGGAAGGCGCTGCCATCCCGCAAAAAGGTAACGCCGCCCGAATCGGTTAATTCCATCGACCGGAACACACGAATGATGTCCAGCGTATCCAAATCAATCCAGCGTATCTCGGCGCTCTGACAGCCATGATCGGCATATGTACACAGGGGCGCGATGGCAATATCCAGATTGGGCGCGATGGCGCTGAACCCGCCGGGGATGTCTTGCTGGTTCATGATGTTCAGTTCACTATCCACTGTCAATAACGTCGAACCAAGCAGGATAAGCGCATTATACGGGTCGGTCACAACAGAACCAGAAGGATAGGGGAATACCGTCACTTGTTCCAGCGTGGACGTGTCAAAAACAAGGGTCGTGCCACTATCAGGCTCGCTATGAAATAACAACGTGCGATCCAGACTGAGATAGGTGAACTGGATCAATTCACTGAACGAAATGGCATTTAGACTTTCAAACGTCGCGGCATCCAAAACCGCAAACGTCCCCCGATCATAGCGTACCAGAATCAGGCTGTCCGCAGCGACATAATGGGCAGTCTGAAGATTATCCGCAAACGGCAGGGCCACGTCTGTGATGACCGTATCAGTCGCCATCTCATAAATGAGCAGGCGACTCTTCTCGCCACCGCAGGCAATCAGGAGCGCGTCTCCGGCCTGGCTAAAACTAAACGAATGGAGAAAGGGACAGTTCAACGTGCGAACCTGCTGAATATTGTCCCAATTCAGTCTGACAGGCTCGAGGACAGGCAGCAGCCAGTATTCGCCATCGCCACTTTCGGCTGTCCATCCGCTGATCGTGCCGGTTTCGACTTCATACCAGATATAACCATCGACACACACAGGCGCAGAGATGACAGTAAAGTGCGCGCCGACTTCCAATGTCCCTATGATAGTGGCGTCGATACTTGCCCCATCCCGCACATTATTCGCACCGGCATCGGTCACATAACCCATATCACCCACAGTCATTGTCGCGGGTAATGCACCCACACAATGCACACGGTCTTGCGCCTGACTCGTGAACGCAATTGTCAACACCAGACACACACTCAGCAAACGACCCTGTATCATACCGCCTCCTCGATGGTGACGACCATCATCCTTGCGCGTCTACAAGTTCGATAAATCGACTGGCGCTTATCCAGATGCGTTCGCCCTCGTATTCATAATAGAGACGGAAGCCATAACGCCCAACCATATCAGGCATGATCACGCTCATCGTGCCGGACGGGTCTACGTCATAGACAACAGGCGCAAAAGATGGATTGGGGCCAAACTGCACCAGTTCAATGATGGCAGGTTGCAAGCCACAGCTCTCCCACCTCAATGACAATTCTGTACCGGGTGGCATGATTTCACTAAGGTCTGCATCGGCATTCGCATCGCTCCAGTCCAACGACGGCACACAATCGAGATTACGGTCACGATCCAGCCAAATGGATGCCCAACCATCCATCATGCGTGGAAATTCAGGACTGTCGTTGATATAGAGTGCGAAGTATTGAAAAATCTGTGACCGCATCGTGACACTATCCGGTATCACAACCTCTAACGTGCCGGAAAGGGGCAGGTCGCTAAATTCTTCGCTATAAGGAATGTCCGTTAGCTCATATCCGGCGGCGATAAAACCGGGTCGGACTGTACGAATGGTGACGCTCTCGCCGCGTGTGACATCCCACGTCAGCGTAATCGTATCGCCACTGATGGCGACCTCCTGCACCGTGTCGAAATGCTCAACACCCAGACCGGGATAGTCCGTCAATTCGCCCACAATTACAGCAGTCGGTTCCTGGTCAACCGGGCAAAAACTGCCCACCGCACCCCGACCCGGATGCGCGATATAGAAATCGGCAAACAGGCGAATCTGCAAATGGCTATAATTAAGCTCCGGCACAGCGATGTCCAGCGTGCCCACTGGCGGCAAACCTTCGCCCACAGTCAGCACCGTTCCACAGGGAGATACGCCTGTCGCCGGGCCATTCTGCACCTCGATCCATACGGCGTCGGTATTGATGACCTCCCATGTGACCGTGACTGTGCCGCCCGGTGCAACAGGCGAAGGCGAGACACTAAAATTCACGACTTCCGCCTGTGGGATGTCGATATTGTCCACATGCAGCACAATCTCGCTCTGTGCCAGCGTTGAACCGTCATCACGATTGACCACCCGCAAACGCAGCACCACATCTTCATGGTCGCCGGGATAAATGGGTTGAACATAGTCGGCACGATAGGCATATTGCCATTCGTTGGGACGGTCAAATTCGACATTTACGGCTGTGCCATCGGGCAGCACCTGTTCGATCACGATATTGCTGTTGAACCAGCGATTATCGACGCGCCAATGCACGCGGAAGGGTTCGTCAAATATGTCCGGCGACACCAC
>CAZTLI010000549.1:0-3246 GCA_964614375.1 uncultured Anaerolineaceae bacterium | reverse complement strand
GTTATCACCCGCGACATTGCGCGTTTCCAGCGGGTCATCTTGCAGTTGATAGAGCGCATCCACCTGACTGCCGACAACGGTCAACTTGTGCCCCCCGGCATACGCCGCGCGCCGGACTAATGTCAGGCGTAACTGCTCAATCAACGATGGGCTGCGATGTTCCAGCACATTGAGGAAGGCCGCAGGCGGAAATGCCTCTGAAAAGGCGACATTCCCCTCGGTATCCGGTTTGCCATTCAGCGATTTCACCAGCGAGAGACCGGATAAATCGGCATTGGGATGGTCATCGCTGTACGTCGGGTGCAGACCGGTGACATCCATCAGCGTGTGGAAGATACGCCGGGTTGAGACGTTGGTGGGGATGCGTTTTCCAGCCGGGAACTGTGCCGGATAACGGATAATCAGCGGCACATGCACCAGTTCTTGATTGACGACAAAGCCATGCCCGAAGAAATCATGGTCGCCGTGTCCCTCGCCATGATCGGCGGCGACAATCACCAGCGTATTTTCCAGGGTCCCCGATTGTTCCAGATAGCGGAACAGGCGACCTAAATGTTCGTCCTGATGCAAAATCTCGGCATCGTAAAAATCGTCAATTATCTGCCGTTCATCGTCAGCCAGGGGCGGAATGTTCGGGCTGGCCCAGCGCGCGGCATCGGCGTTGAAGCGTCCCATGACACGATAGGCGCGTTTATCGCCACGCAAACCCGGCGAAACTTTGTCCAGATAGACCTGTGGCGGACGATAGGGCAAATGGGTGCCCATCAGATTGAGGAACGCGAAGATCGGTTTGTCCGCGCCGCCGTCGTGATGCTGCTTCCAGTAATCCATCAAATCATCAATAGACCGCTGCGTATGCCCTTTGTAATTGATGAGCCGCGTCCAGATAGGCACGAATAAGGGATTCAGCGACAATCGGAACAGGGCATGAGACCGCGCGAAGATGTTGCTCGTCCGCAGCGCGAAAGGCCGAAAACGGCGCATCAACGCCCGCCGCAGCCGACTCTTGTTGGCATCAACAGGACGGTTGGGTGCAGCGCCCGCATAATTGAAGAAATGGTCGAATCCGCGTCGCATCCCATTATCCAGCACACCCACCAGCGGATTATTGCTGAACGCCGCTGTATGATAACCACCACCGCGCAGCAGTTCAGCCAGTACGGGCAGTTCATCGGGAATGCGTCCATCGGACTGGGTGACGCCATGCACACCGGGATAGACGCCTGTGAACATCGACGCATGTGAGGGAATCGTCCATTGGGCGGGGGCGATTGCGCGTTCAAATAGGGTTGATTGTGCTGCAAAAGCGTCGAAATGAGGTGAGGTCTGGCGTGCGTAGCCATAAACCGAGAGACGGTCACGGCGCATAGTATCGAGGATGATGAACAGGATATTGGGTTGGGTGGTTGGCATATTGGCTGTCCGCTGTGTTTGCCCGAATCACTGGCATTAGCATAGCACCGCGCGCGAAACGGCACAATATCGGTTCGATAATCGCGTTATGCGGATTTTGATAGAAACACGGGTTACGCCGTAGGGATTATTTCGGGGGTCATGTGGCGCGGCAGTTCGACCCAGAAAATTGAGCCGCCAGCTTCAGGACATTCGACACCGACCTCGCCCTGATGCAGCGTCACCAAATAATGCACAATCCACAACCCTAAGCCGGTGCTGCGTTCGCCATTGGTGGGACGGGCCTTGAGGGTGCTGAATTCCTGGAACAGCAGCGGGCGATCCGCTTCGGGGATGCCGGGGCCTTCATCCGCCACACACAGGCGGATACGGTCTTCGTATTCCTCTGTCCAGACCTGCACGGTTGAACCGGGTTCGGTGAATTTAATGGCATTGCTGACCAGATTGCCGACGATTTGCTCCAGACGCACGGCATCCGCCATGACCGTCCCGCCAAGATGACCGGGGACGATGACCACATCTTTCGCCTGTGCCGGATACGTGAATTGCATGACGACATTGAGCAGGGCATGTTCAAGGTGGGTGGGTTCGGGCGTGATGGCTAATGCGCCACTTTGCAGCGCCGCCAGATCGAGGTAATCCTTGACCAGCGCCTGCATCAATTCGACAGTGTGGTGAATGACATCCAACATGGGCGTGGCTTCGGATTGATCACCGACGGTATTTCGCAGCGCGAATTCGGTCATTTGCAGCGTATTGAGGGGACTCTGCATATCGTGCGAGGCCATGCGGAACAGGCGCAGATGCAGAGTCTGGATGAGTTGCAGCTTGTCGATGGCGTTTTTGCGTTCGTCATTCAACTGCTTATGCTCAATCTGTAGATTGACCCGTGCCCGCACAATGTCGATGTCAATCGGTTTGGTAAGATAATCGTTGGCGCCCATTTTCAATGCCGTGACGACATCCTGCGTCGCTGTCGCACCGGTAATCATAATAATAGGTAGTTCGCGCAGGTAGGGATTACTGCGGGCATGTTCCAGCACATCAAAACCCGTCATACCGGGCAGCATCACATCCAGTAGTACCACATCAAACGGTTGTGTTGCCATCAATTCCAGCGCCGTTTGCCCATTGTCTACGCTGGTCACTTCATACGCAATATCGTCCATACCCATAAAGGCGCGCGCAAACAGCCGACGACTATCAGCCTCATCATCAACAATCAGGATACGGGCGATTTTGGTAGGTGAACGCATCATTTAACTCAACTCATACACGACCAACGAGTTCATAAGCCTATTATAGATTACATCTAGCCTTAAATTCATAAAGATTGCAGGGAATAGGTCGGTCGTCATCCCTTAGACGAGGTCTCATTCGAGGGCGCTGTCCTGGATTGAGGGGTTGATTCAGGATTGGATTCTGAAGATGGTTCAGCCGCGGTTTCGGCCTCATCCCCTGCTGCTGATTCGGTAGTGGATTGCGGCGACGGTTCCGTAGTGGGTGTAGACGGGATACGCGGCGGGTTTATGGGTGCAGATGGAGATTGTGTTTCGGTAGCAGCGGGCTTTGACGTGGCCTTGACTGTCGCCTGGGCAGGTGTTTCAACCGCTTTAGCAGGCACACTGCACATCGGCAGTGCGACCCAGAATATCGCGCCCCCTTCTCCGGGGAACTCCGCCCCGACCTGTCCCGCGTGCAGGTCTACCAGTCGTTTGACTATCCATAAGCCGAGTCCGGTGCTGCTTTCGCCACCAGTTGGTTGGGTGCTGAGTTTGCCAAACTCGGTGAACAATCTGCTGCGTTCATCAGCGGGCACACCCTGCCCCTCGT
>CAZTLI010000548.1:0-3255 GCA_964614375.1 uncultured Anaerolineaceae bacterium | reverse complement strand
CCGTGCCAAAGAAGCCGTTGAAATGGGGATTTACCCCTATTTTCGTGCCTTGAGCCATTCAGAAGGCAACACCGCGCAATTTGAAGGTCATGAAGTGGTGATGATTGGCTCCAACAACTATCTGGGACTAACTACAGACCCGCGTGTACGCCAGGCTGCCGTTGACGCAATAAACAGATATGGCACGAGTGTTACCGGGTCACGATTCTTGAATGGTACGCTCGAACTTCACCTCGAACTGGACAAACGCCTGGCAAAATTTGTCGGGAAAGAAGCAGCGCTCGTCTTTCCAACAGGCTATCAAACCAATATCGGCACCATCACCTCGATTGTCCAAAAAGGCGATTATGTCATCGTCGATAAGGACGATCACGCAAGTATTGTTGACGGGTGCGTTATGTGTCGTGGCGAAATGAAACGTTTCAAACACAACGATGTGAGCAGCCTCGACCAGGTACTCAGCAAACTCCCAGCAGACGCGGGAAAACTCGTCGTCGTTGATGGCGTGTATAGTATGGGTGGCGACATTGCACCCCTGCCGGAAATCGTTGAAATCTGCAAAAAGTATGACGCCCGAATTATGGTCGATGACGCACATGGCATTGGCGTGACAGGCAGCGGACGTGGCACTGCCGCACATTTTGGCCTCACTGACGAAGTTGATTTGATTATGGGCACATTCAGCAAGAGTTTTGCCTCAATAGGCGGATTTATTGCAGGCGATGCGGATGTCGTTCACTACATTCAGCACCATGCGCGCGCGCTCATATTCTCAGCAGCGCTCCCCGCCCCAAATGTCGCCGCCGTACTGAAGGCACTAGACATCATCGAATCTGAACCCCAGCACGTCGAAACATTGTGGGACAACTGTGAATATATGCGTAAAGGCCTTAAAGAACTGGGATACAACACGGGCGAAAGCAACTCCCCTATCATCCCGGTCATTATTGGTGATGAGTTTCGCACCGCCCTAACATGGGCAGCATTAATCGAAGAGGGGGTTTATACCAATCCGGTAATTCCACCCGCGACACCACCTAACCAGGCCATACTCCGCACAAGCTACACAGCCACACACGAAAAAGAACATCTAGATCGGGCTTTAGCAGCGTTCAAAGTCGTTGGGGAACGGCTTGATCTTATTCCTACCAAAGAAGCAACTTCGTAAAAATCGGTACACCCAAAACAAAACGGGAGGCAAAAGCTCCCGTTTTTTATTGCGTGAAATTCTGTGAATGATTTACTGATCTTCCGCATTCACCTCGCGACGACCCACCAGCCCCAGGAAAAAGTTATTCACAGGGTACAAAAGGCTATAGGCCACCGGCACAACAATCAGCGTCAACAGCGTGCTGCTCAACACACCGCCAATCACCACAGTGCCCAATTCTGCTGCGACAATTGCCCCTTGCGATAAACCCACCGCCAGCGGAACAAGCGCAATCATCGTCGCCAACGCCGTCATCAAAATAGGTCGTAACCGCCGTCCGCCTGCCTCAACAAGTGAATCATACAAATTCATACCCCGTTCGCTGCGATTGGATTGTACGCGATCAATTAACACAACCGCATTTGTCACAACAATACCCAATAACATCAACAAACCAAATAACGCTGACACATTCAATGATCGTTGTGTTAGGGCCAGTGCAACAGCCGCGCCAACCGGCGCCACAATAACGCTCAAAATCAGCGCCAACCAGAAAACCAGTGACCGGAATGTCACGATGAGAATCGCCACCACAATAACCATCGCAATCCCCATTGCGCTAATCATGCCCAGGAAGCCCTCGGTCTGTAATTCGCTGTTAAATCCTTGCCCAATCACAACCCCGTCAGGCAAATCTGTCCGCGCTTCCAATGCTTCAATTGCGCGTGTTGTCACACCAAGCGTGTCTTCTGTTTCCAGTTCGCCCGTATATTCGAGGGCCGCTGTACCATTGATACGAATATATGTCGCTGAAGCATCAGAACCACCGACACCCACATCAACCAAATTGCTGACAATGTTTGTTATACCTTCAACCCCGTTGAGCGTTTCAATGATTATAGGGTCGAGTACCGCCAGCTCCTCTTGACTCAATCCCGACACAACCAGCGCAAAACCACCAAATCCGGCCTCTGCTATCGAAGCACTGGAGACAGTGACATTTTCTTCGCCAAAGATACGTTCCGCGGCGCCACGAATCTGTTGAGTGACATCATCTAGTCCTTCGCGGCTTGTTACAGCTATGGTCATTGAGGCTGCGTTCTCGCTAACGCCACCGCCGCCGCCGAATAACGATTCAAGACCCAATCCACCACCGCCAACCGTGGTCTGGACATTGCCAATTTCACCCGCCATCGCCGTGTCAAGGAAATCCTCCATCTCGGCAACTAAAAGGTTCGTATCCAAGATTCGCGTACCAGATGGCATATTCACAGTGATGGAAATCTGCGGTTCACCAAAATCCGGCAAAAAGGCAAATGGACGTGTTGCCAATAACACAACACCAATCATCATCGAGATAATGGCCAGGACGATAACCACCCACTTATTGAAACGTGTTGCCAGCGACCAGCGCAACACTGGCAAGTACAAACGCTGCATCCACGTTTCATCGCCTTCATGATGCTCCGGCACATGCTGCGGGTCAATCAAGATAAACGCCAGCACAGGCACCACACTAATCGCCACGACAAATGACGAAAGCAGCGCATAGGTCACTGCAAGCGCCAATGGCAAGAAAAACTCGCTGATGATGCCGCCTGTCAAACCAAGTGGCAGGAAGACAACCACCGCGACCGCCGTTGCCGAGAAAATAGCCACCGAAACATCGCGAGTTCCCGAAATAATCGCCTGCCGCTTCTCCTCACCACTTTGCATTTGCCGGAAGATATTTTCCAGCACAACAATCGAGTCGTCTACGATACGCCCCACAGCCACCGTCATCCCTGATAAAGTCATCAGGTTTAGGGTTAGATTATCCGGGAACAATCGCAGGATGAAGGCAGCAATCGGCGAACTCTCTGCCGCCGAACCCAGAAGGCCATGTATAACCGGTGGCAACCAGTGCATCAGTGCCAGCGTAGAGAAAATCGACAATGGAATACTGACCGCAATCACAACGGTACTGCGCCACGACGGGTCGGGCAGCTTACCGGGCCAGAACAGGGCCAGTAAGCCAGCGATAAAACCTAGTAAGAGTAAGATTCGGATTACCACATCGGCTTGATGGAATGCCGCTGTCCAATCGCCACCCGCTGCGTCCAATC
>CAZTLI010000547.1:0-3272 GCA_964614375.1 uncultured Anaerolineaceae bacterium | reverse complement strand
TGTCCATAAGACATGATTGACCCCAAACTCAACAACAAAGTCGCGCTGGTGACCGGTGGTAATCACGGCATCGGCGCGGCAATCGCACAGGCCTTTGCTTCGCAGGGAGCAAAGGTTTTTATTACCTATTATCGCGTTCAGCCCCAGACGCCCGTGGATGAAGCCAAAGCCGACCAACCCGGCGAGGCGCTGTACGCCTTAGGCCGCAGTCGTGGGGCGGATGCTGTCGTTAAGGCCATTCACGACGCAGGCGGCATGGTCGAGGCATCGGAGGCCGATTTGAGCGACCCGGCGATGATTCCCGCCTTGTTTGACCAGGTGGAATCGACATTCGGCGGGGTGGACATCCTCGTGAATAATGCGGCCCATTGGGAGCCAGCGACCTTCACACCACAGGACGAGGACATGGCGGAAACATTCTCCACGCAGTGGATGAGCCATCCCGTGCCGACCTTCGCCCCCGACATTCATGATCGGGCATTTGCCGTCAATACACGCGCCACAGCGCACATGATGACCGAATTTGCCCGCCGTCACATCAAACGCGGCACAGAATCGGGCAGCATCATCAATATCAGCACCAGCGGCGCCTATCGTTTCCCCGCCGAAGTGACCTATGGCGCGAGCAAACTGGCGATGGAATCGTACAGCCGGGCGGCGGCGGTGGAACTGGGGCCGTTTGGGATTCGCGTCAACATTCTGTCACCCGGCCCTATCCAGACGGGCTATATCACACCCGATATGGAAACGGTCATTGCGAATCAGACACCGCTGCGACGGGTCGGTTATCCCGATGACATTGCCGATGTCGCTGTCTTCCTCGCGTCGGAACAGGCGCGCTGGGTCACCGGGCAGTTGCTTCACGTCGGCGGTGGGCATACGATGTGAGCAGTAGATTTTAAGAATCGGGTCTCAGGTGCTGGCGTTTGGCGCAATGTCCGCCTGACCCGAAAGCCATCCACTGTACATTTGTCCCATGCAAACCTGACCTATCGCACAATGCGCTGGGTCTTTTTGTGTGGCATAGTGTGGGACAGTGACGAGATGAATTGTAAGGCGGTTACCGATGTCGTTTGAACTGAATCTGAATTTTCTGGGTGTATCCGTCGTGGATTGGCAGGCGGCCTACCACTTCTATACACAAATTTTAGGGATACATACCGCCCGACTAAATCCCGATTTTGGGGATTGGGCGCTGTTGGGTGGCGGCTGGGATGCCTATTATGCAGGAAGCAAGAGTATGATATTTGAACTATTTGATGGCGCGAAACCGCCACAGGGAGCCATGCCGGTACAGGGGTTTCGTCCCGGAATCCATGTCGATGATCTCGACGCGACTGTCGCGATACTGCATGAAAGCGGCGTCCAATTCACAACCCCAATCGAGACCCGCCCCTATGGACAGCGAATCGCGTTTATGGCATCTGAAGGCGTAATATGGTCACTCGCGCAGATTCCCAACACACCATCTGGCACGATACCCATTCCCTATATCGGGCACATTTTATTAAAAGCATCCGATGTTGCTGGTCAGCGAGCCTTCTACCGCGATGTCATGGGACTGCGTGTGGTTGATGAAGGCGTCGATTATGTGCTGTTGCGCCGGTCCGCAGGTGAACCACTGCTGATTATCGAAGCGGACGGCCAGCCGATGACCCCCGACCCCAACTGGTCTGACCCTGTGCGCGCCCAACCGGTGTTCATCAGTTTTATGACAGCCGATATTGGCGCGGCACATGCCCGTTTTATGGATAGCCATTGCAGCATCCTTCGCCCCGTCACCCGACATAATGATTGGGGCGGTACAGATATGCTGATAACCGATGTTGATGGTCATGCGATACAGGTCGTGCAATATGGCTGATGGCTATGGACTTGCGGTGGGTGTCAGCAAAAATTCATCCACACGAAATTGCACCGTATCGAGAATCGCCTGCATTTCAACGAAGGGCGTGCCCGCGTCCATTGCCTCGATGGGATAGCCATACATATAAAAGACAAAATTCAAGCCATCCACCTGTAAACCCGCGAACCAACCGTGTGTATCGGGCGCGACCCACGCATCGGGGTCAACATACACTTCGTCGCCGCAATCAGTCGCCGAAAAGGTCGTGCCGACTGCGGGCAGACCGCCGACCGTATAGTCGTGGATAATGTCTGTCCCGCGTGTGCAGCGGGGTTCAATAACGACGAGATTCAACAATCGCAGACCATCCACCCATAAATCCGGTTCTAATTCCTCGTCAAGATAGGGGTTGCCATAGAAGTAACTGGGAAAACCCCAGAACAGGATGATGTACCCCTCGCCACCTGTAATGGGGCCACGATAGACCGCAACCGGCAGCAAGCGGTAGGTCTCGAAGTCATAGACCGCCATCGTGTCGTACCCATATTCCCACCCGGCGGGCAGATTGATAGAAATGGGCGGCGGGATTTGTTCGCCTGTCAGGGGTTCAATCGTCGCGATTTCGACGGTTGGGCTGGGGATGGGCGTTTGCGTAGGGGGTCCCGGCGTCGCGGTGGGGATGTTCGATGTCGGCGCGAGTGTCGGTGTGAAGGTCGGAATATCAGACGGCGTGAAGGTGGGCAGCAGCGTCGCTTCGGGCGTCGCAGTCACCACAATCACCTGTGGACTGCACGCGGCAATCACCAGCACGACTGCCAACACCAGCACACTATAGATACGATTACGAGTTTGCGTTTGTATCATCTTTTCCGAACCAGTCTGAAGCATCTGTCATTCAACCCTATCAGTGTATCGCACTATCCCCTGCTAATTAAACGGCGAGATAGTCCTGAATACAGCATTCAATTGTATCACTCCCACTCGATTGTGCCGGGAGGTTTGCTGGTGATGTCGTAGACGACGCGATTAACGCCCATGACTTCGTTGACGATGCGGCTGCTGACGTGTGCCAGTAAATCGAAATCTAGTCGCGCCCAATCTGCGGTCATGAAGTCGTCTGTCGTTACCGCACGCAGGGCGACGACCTCTTCATACGTGCGTCCGTCGCCCATCACGCCGACACTCTTCACAGGCAATAACAGCGCAAACGCCTGTGCCGTCGCGCCGTGTAATAACCCCGCTGTGTTCAGTTCTTCGCGGAAAATGGCATCGGCATGGCGCAGCGTCTCCAATCGCGCCCATGTCAAATCGCCCAGACAGCGAATGCCGAGTCCGGGTCCGGGAAAAGGCTGCCGCCAGACGATTGAATCGGGCAGACCGAGCGCCGTCCCCACGCGCCGCACCTCATCTTTGAACAGGTCACGCA
>CAZTLI010000546.1:0-3280 GCA_964614375.1 uncultured Anaerolineaceae bacterium | reverse complement strand
GACCCGCTCGGCGGCAAACTCGACGAGTAACTAACGATCATCGGAATAGGGGAAACGAAAGGCAGTGGCAAATGTCACTGTCTTTTTTATTGGCGCTAAACAGCAAGCCCATCTATCGTTATCGCATAGTTTCGCCGCAAATAGGAAACTGCACATCAAATTGGTGGCGATGATTGCCGATAAAACATTTCGCACAGCATCGCCGCCATTTGCTCTGGTGGATGTGCGAAGGTGATTTCGACCCACCAGTTCACCATCGTCCAGATTGCCCTCGCCGCAAACCGTGCGAGAAAAGGCACGGGCAAATCGCTGCCGGAATCGTTTTGCGCCCTTCCTCCGTATACAGGGGAAGGGCCGGTTTGGAGACAGGCGTATGAATCGCTGAATAGATACGGTTGGCGTATAGTGGAGCAAATCGACAACAACCAGTGATTTCACGCGGTATTATTGACGATTCTGCAAATTGTGAACAATGGCACAATATCGTATACTGTATTGTGAAATCTCACACAACATGAGCGAGGCACGACCATGACCACCCAACGTCCTCCCGGCCCAAAGGGACATTTTTTGCTCGGCAACATGCGCGAATTCCAGAACGACAGCCTCAACTGGCTGATGGAATTGGCGACCTATGGCGATATTACCTATATGCGCTTTGGGCCGTTTCCATTATATTTCGTCAATCATCCCGATTTTGTGCATGAGCTGCTGGTGACGAAGGCCAGTAAGTTCTACAAATCGCGCGTGATAAAAACTGCGCTGGCGGACATTTCTGGCAACAACGTCTTCACGGGCGATGGCGACTTCTGGAAACACGAGCGCAAGTTGATGCAGCCCGCATTCCATCACCAGCGCATAGGCGCGTATGCCGACACGATGGTGGCTTATACCCGGCAGATGGTGGCAAACTGGCGTGATGGTGAGACTCTGCATATCGACCATGAAATGACGACTCTAACGATGAAAATTGTCGTCAAAACCCTGTTTGATGCCGAAGTCGCCGACGACGCCTATGAAGCAGGTGAAGCGATGACGGCATTGTTTGAAGGCGCGAACAACCGCCTCTCGAAACTGATCCCCACCCCATCATGGATACCCACCCGCGACAATCGCAAAGTCCATCGGGCTGTGAAACATATCCACAGGATCATCCAACCGATTATTGAGCAGCGACGGCGCGAAAACATAGACCGCGGCGATTTACTGTCGATGCTGCTGTTGGCGCAGGAAGGCGACAGCGGTTTAAGCGATGAACAGGTACGTAACGAGGCCATCACCCTCTTCGGCGCCGGTCACGAAACCACCGCGCTCAGTTTGACATGGGCATTGTATTTGCTGTCACAAAACCCGGATTGTGCCCAACAATTGTACGCGGAAGTTGACGGCGTACTGGGTGACCGCCGCGCCACATTGGATGACCTCAAACAACTCCCGTATACCGAGATGATCATCAAAGAGGCGATGCGTCTGTATCCCCCTGCCTGGGCATTTTCACGCGAAGCAGTCGAACCCACAGACATCGGTGGGTATCGTATCAAGACGGGCGTTAACGTCATGGTCGCGCCCTGGACGCTGCATCGTGACGAACGCTGGTTTCCGAATGCCGGGCAGTTCAACCCTGAACGCTTCGCACCGGAAAACGAGGCCAGATTACCCAAATATGCCTATATCCCATTTGGTGCTGGCCCGCGAATCTGCATCGGCAATGCCTTCGCCATGATGGAAGCGCGTCTGGTACTGGCGTCAATTGCCCAGCACTTCGATTTATCGCTTGCGGACGACCAAATTGTCGAGCCGGAACGGGTCTTCACGCTGCGTCCCAAGTTCGGCATGAAAATGGTCGCGCGCCAGCGGCAACCACAGGCCGAACCTGTCCGATAGCAATCGACAGCTAATCCAGTGGTACGGTATACTCGAACACGCTCTTATTTGCGTGTTCAGCAGGTTTGGAGGACGATCATGGCAGCGGCAGACCCACCGGGGCCACCGGGCACTCGATTTGGCGGCAATCTCGCGGGGATTCGTGCCAATTTCCTGACGTTCTTGCTCGAAACCGCCCGTGACTATGGCGACATTACGCACTTCCGCGCGGGGCCAGCGCATATGTATCTGTTCCGTCATCCTGACCATATCGCGGACATCCTCGTCAAGCGCGCGGCAATCTTCCAGAAGACCCGCAGCACCAAAAAATTACTTGGTAAGTTCTTAGGTGGCGGACTCATCGCGCTGGAAGGCGAAAAACATCGCACCCACCGCCGCTTGATGCAGCCCGCGTTCCACATGCAGCGCATCGCCACCTATGCCGACAAGATGGTCAACCATACACGCGACCACATCACCAACTGGAAACCGGGAGTCGAATATGACATCCCGCATGAGATGGACACGCTGACACTGGGCATCGTCATGGATTGCTTGTTCAGCGCAAGCCATTTAGACCGGGCAAAGCAAGCCACTGCCGCAATGACGGTTTTTTCTGAGCGCATGGCTGAACGGTTGAATACGGCTGTCCCTATGCCAGATTGGGTGCCGACATCACGTAATCGCGCCCAGCGCAAAGCCATCCAGACGATGGACGTCATCCTGATGGACATTATCCGCGAACGGCGCGCGTCTGGCGATGACGCAGGCGATTTGCTGTCGATGCTGCTGGAATCTGTCGATGAAGATGGCGTGACGCAATTGACCGACAAAGAAATCCGCGATGAACTGCTGACGATGTTCTTTGCTGGTCATGAAACCACCGCCGATACGCTGAATTGGGTGTGGTATTTGTTGTCGCAGCATCCTGATGTGGAAGCCCGATTACATCAGGAACTCGCCTCCGTACTCGGTGGTCAACCACCGACATTAGATGACCTCCAACATTTGCCTTATCTGGCGAACGTTGTCAGAGAGACACTGCGCCTCTATCCACCCGCGTGGTTGTTTGATCGCGAACCTGTGGAAGATGTCGAAATTGGCGGCTACACGATTCCAAAGGGACGGACACTATTTATCAGCCCCTATGTGACGCATCGCGACCCGCGCTATTACGATGAACCGGAACGCTTCAATCCTGATCGTTTTGCTGATGACTTTGATGAACGTGTGCCACGTTATGCCTATGTCCCGTTTGGTGGTGGGCCGCGGATGTGTATTGGCAATCTGTTCGCGCAGACCGAAATCAGCCTCGTCGTAGCGACCATCGCCCAACATTATCAATTGGCACTCAGTCCCGGTCAGACGATTGTGCCGCGCGGCATGGCGACGCTCACGCCCGAATTTGGCCTGCGGA
>CAZTLI010000545.1:0-3283 GCA_964614375.1 uncultured Anaerolineaceae bacterium | reverse complement strand
CCATCGAAACCTGTGACGAGGATGCAGTAGGCATATATCACACTCCCTTTGACCTCATCAGGCACGCCGATGACTGCCGCTTCTGCCACTGCCGGATGACTGACGAGACCGGACTCAATTTCCGCTGTACCAAGCCGATAACCACTAACTTTGATCACATCGTCGATGCGACCAATGACCCAGATATAACCGTCTTCGTCTTTGCGGGCGGAGTCACCCGCCAGATACCAGCCTTGATCCTTGTATTCTGTCCAATACTGCGTGACATAACGATCCGGGTCGCCATAGACGGTACGGAGCATACTGGGCCAGGGTTTTTTGATGACCAGTTTGCCATCGACACCCGCCGGACACGATTTGCCGTCTTCGTCCACCACATCAACCACAATGCCGGGGAAAGGTCTTGTCGCGCTGCCGGGTTTAAGGCCAACAGACGGCAGCGGTGTAATCATGAAGCCGCCAGTTTCCGTCTGCCACCAGGTGTCCATAATCGGGCAGCGTTCTTTGCCGATGACGGTGTGATACCAGCGCCACGCTTCGGGATTAATCGGTTCACCTACCGACCCTAACAGCCGCAGGCTGCTCAAATCATGACGATTGGGCCATGCGTCACCAAAGCGCATCAAACCACGAATAGCGGTTGGCGCAGTATAAAGAATCGTAATGCCATAGTCCTCGACCATCTTCCACCAGCGGTTGGGATAGGGATGGGTCGGCGCACCTTCATACATGAAACTGGTCGAACCCAGAATCAGCGGCGCATAGACGATATAACTGTGCCCGGTAATCCAACCGGGGTCCGCGGCACACCACCAGCGGTCTTCATCTTTCATATCGAACACCCACGATAGGGTTGTGGACGTATAAACCTGATAACCGCCATGTGTATGCAGCACGCCTTTAGGTTTGCCCGTTGTGCCGCTGGTATAGAGGATGAACAGGGGGTCTTCGGCGTCCATCTTCTCGGTTTCAGAGGTGGTGCTGGCTATTGGCAGCGCCATCAGGTCGTGATACCAGTAATCACGACCATGCTCCATGTGGACATCCTGCCCGGTGCGTTTGACCACAATCACCGTATCAACAACCGGCGAGCGTCTCACCGCTTCATCGACTGTATCTTTTAGGGACACGATATTACCACGCAGCCAGGCGCCATCTGCCGTAATGACAACGCGACTCTGGGCATCTTCGATACGGTCTGCGAGCGCTTGTTCACTGAAACCACCATAGACCACACTATGGGGGGCGCCAATTTTGGCACAGGCCAGCATCGCTACGAAAATTTCGGGGATGCGCCCCATATAAATTGTGACACGATCCCCCTTCTTCACGCCCATGCTGCGGAGGACGTTGGAGAATTTATTAACCTCCTGCCACAAGCGCCAGTAGGAATAGGTGCGTTTGTCCCCCGGCTCCCCTTCCCAGATGAGCGCCAGCTTATTACGTCGCCACGTCTGTACATGACGGTCTAGCGCATTGTGGACGATATTGGTCTTTGCGCCCACAAACCACTTATAGAACGGGGCTTCACTCTCATCGAGCACCTTATCCCACTTGCGATACCAGCCCAGCGTTTTAGCCCGCTTCGTCCAGAAACCTTCAAAGTCATCCATTGATTCTTGATAGACTTTTTCATAATCGGGAATATGGGCTTTTTTAACAATGTCTTTGGACGGATGATACCATTCGGATGTGGGCGGCGAGAATCCTGCTTCACTCATGCGACTTTATCTCCCTGCATAATTTCTTATCTTGAAACCAGGTAGATTATAGAAGGCACGTCGCTAATTTCAAAATCCGATGCCGAAGCCAATCAATCAAACAGGTAAACTATCTCGACATACGATTGTATAATGCAGAAGACTCATAAACCTTACGCTCGGATGGGGACTCATGACTAAAGCACAACTACTTGTCGGGCTTCAAGGTGTGTTATTTGCGGCGCTGCTGGCGGTGTTTTTGCTGTTCCCGCCGCAGTTGACGTTAGTCGGATTAGCTATTGGATTCGTGTTGATGGGCGCAGCAGTCGTGACACTGATGCGGTCGGTACAGGCACATCAATCTACCAACGCCACCATGCCCAACATCTCGCCGACCCCAAAATCCGACACGGCACTGGTCGAGCGCGGCATCTACAGTCGGGTACGTCATCCGATTTATAGCAGTGTGCTGCTGGGGACGCTGGGTGCTTCGCTGGCACATGGGCATGTGGCTGGATTAGGGGTCTGGGTGGTGATTGTCGTCTTCTTTACATACAAGTCGCTGTACGAAGAAACCCTCTTGCAGACACAATATCCCCAATATGGTCAATATATGACTCGCACCGGGCGTTTTGTGCCACCGCTGCGCCGTCAATAAACAGACTTTTGTGGCTTATACTCAAGAATTGGGCAAGATTATGGGTATAGAGTCTATAATGGGGTAAGGAGCAGTAACATTAGCCTATAATACGTACATTTTTAAGGAATTCCCAATTGATTGATACAAACTCACAAACGACGATTAATTTTACGCAAGGCGTGCCCACCCCGGAATTACTGCCTGTTGACTTGTTCGCCCGCGCTACAAATGAAGCCCTCGCCGATTTTGGCCCCAAAGAATTGCAGTATGGTCCCGCCGCTGGATTTGAACCTTTGCGACAGTGGTTGGCTGCGGAATATGGCGTACCCCTGGAACAGGTTATCCTGTGTAATGGCGCGATCAATATGTTCTCGTATCTTTTAAATCTGTTCATTCAGCCGGGTGATGTCGCGCTGGTGGAAAATCCCACTTACTTCCGCGCCAAGATGCAGTTTGTCCAGTCCAATACGAACCTGATTGGCGTCGATTTACAATCCGATGGCGTGGACATTGACCAATTGCGTGACCTTGTACAACAACATCACCCACGCTTGATGTACATCGTAGCCGACTTTAATAATCCGACAGGCATCGTCACTTCAGAGGAAAAGCGCCGCGCGATTGCCGAACTTGCGATTGAGCACGATATGCTGATTGTTGATGATTCGGCGTATTATCCGTTGCGCTATTATGGTGAGCATGTCGTGCGGTTGATGTCCCTCGCACCTGACCATACACTGACGCTCGGTTCGTTCAGCAAATTACTCGCACCGGGCATCCGCACAGGCTGGTTGTTTGCGCCGCCGCGATTTCTCAAACAGATTATCAGTTATCTGACCAACATCCTTATCACACCGAATTTGTTCACTGAAGGCATGGTGACCAAATTGGTCAACAGCCCGGACTACCGCACACACATGCAGCGTATTATCCAGACCTATCG
>CAZTLI010000544.1:0-3291 GCA_964614375.1 uncultured Anaerolineaceae bacterium | reverse complement strand
CAAAAGACGAGGAACGGGCTATGATACTCTGCCTTGAATGTGGACACGAAAACGCCGACAGCGCCAAAAAATGTATCAAGTGCAATGCCAATCTCGAAGAATGGGATTCGGAGACGATGCAGTTCGATGATTCGGGCGGCTTATTTTCGCCCAATCGCGCGACATGGGGATCGGCACAATTTGAAGAAGGCTTGACGCTCGTGCTGCACATCGCCGACCAGGATAAACCCGTCCGACTGGATATGAATGGGCGGATGGTATGGGGGCGCAAATCGTCTAATCCCGATCAAGACCAGCCGACGGTCGATTTCACACCCTATGGCGCGGCGAAGATGGGTGTTTCGCGCTTACATGCGGTGATTGATTACGCCGGGAAATATCTCACGATTACCGACCTCAACAGCACCAACGGCACCTTCCTCAATGGCGAAAAACTGGTCGCCAAACGTCCGCGTGTGCTGCGCGATGGTGATGAAATCCTCATCGGCAAGCTGCGGACGAAAATCTATTTCGCGTGATGGCGCAGCTTCAGAGCCTCAAATCGTCAGTTGGTCGGCGCCGATAACTACACTCGCGCCACCAATACGCATTCCGGCGAGCATATAACCATCACGCACGGGCTGTATATGGATGAAACTCGGACGCCCCCTATCGACGCGCTGTTCACGGACAGCGTATTGGGCGTTCGGCGGCATCACCAAAATTCAGCGTCATGCCGAAATAGGGCGATGGGTCGCGCGTATTGGCAAAAACCGCCTCATTCAAATACGCGCCCGTGCTATCGGATGTGACGATGCTGAAGTGGAGGTGCATCGCAATCCCGGGGCCGGTCCCGCTGTATGTGCCTTGATAGCCTAAGACTGTGCCTTGCTCAACGAAGCGGTTGGATGTCCCCGGCGGAAAATCATTCACAATATACGATTGTGACCCACTCTCATTTGCCATGTGCGTGTAATATGTCCAGATGATGCGTCCGGGTTGCAGCGGGTCATCGTGGCGGATAATCACAGTTGATAACCAGTCTGAAGCGCGGGTTAAATAGCCATCATAAACGGCATAGTTGGGCACAGTGCCGGGTTCGCCATCGCCAAAAATGTCTAAACCGGTATGGGGTCGCAGCGCATTGTATGGACGCGCGGGGTCAGCCCACAGTAACCCAATCAGCCCCTCTGCCGGCAAAATAAACGGCGCGCCATCACACGCGATACCGCCTTCAGTCAATAGGGATGGACGCATGATTGGCGCGTTGAGCCACTGCCGGATAAAGGCATTGCTATCGCTGTTTGAGCTGCGTAGATACCAGAACACCAACAAGCCGCCAGCCAGTACCACCGCAAAAATAAGGATAGACAGCCATTTCAGGAGGCGCTTCATCGTTGATCGTGCTCACAATCCATAAGTCGGCCTCACTGTAAGCGCATTCCATACGTCCGTCAACAGCGATTAGCGCGGCAAAAAGGAGGTTTGCACGAAACGCATCCCGGCGACGATTTGGTTGATGCGGTGCTGTGAGAGTGTGCCGATGGCGTCGCCAAGTTGGGTTTTGTGGATAGTCGAGACTTTCGACACTTCGACCACGCTCTGTCGGGGTAACTCTGCTTCACCTTTGTCCAGCAGCACATTACCCGGCATGGACGCTTTTTTGAGGTTCGATGTCAACGCGCACACGACCACCGTCCGAATGCGGCTGTGATTTAAGACATTTTCTTGAATGACGACATGGGGATGGGGCACATCAGCCTGCAACGCAAGCGGATGACCGGCTTTCAACCAGCAGATGTCGCCCTGATTAATCCGCTTGCGTGTGTCGTCTATTGGCGTGGTTTGACTGTGATAGTCGCTGATGAACTGCGCTATCGCCATTGCGAACACCTGACCCTGCGCGATGTTCATCTGCTGCGCGATGGTTTGCGCCGTATCGAACAGCGTTTTGGGAATAGCGATTGTTGTTTCTATCGTGTCGTCCATATCGTGCGCCTGTCTGACCGGGATTGTCTAACATCATACTGCCGTACAGCCCATCCCCTCAAGTGTAGGCAAACCGCAGGGCAGGCGTTTGATCGTTTGTGGGCGTTAAATCGGCTTTAAATGTGGCGCTGATGTATTGACGGCTAAGAATGTTATTGCTATGCTGCGATAGCTTATATGGAGGAGGTGGTTATGGCGAAAAAACGTGTGCTGGTGCTGTGTACGGGCAATTCATGCCGGTCGCAAATGGCGGAAGCGATGATTAATACCCGTCGCGGCGACACCTGGGAGGCCTACAGCGCCGGAACAGCCCCCGCAGACCGTCCCAATCCCAACGCCTTGCGCGCCCTCGCCGAAATCGGCATCCATACCGCAGGCTCGACTCCGCAGCATTTGAACGAGTACGTGGGTCAGCCCTTTGATGTGGTGATTACCGTCTGTGATGACGCCAACGAAACCTGTCCATTCTGGCCCGGTCAGGGGCAGCGCGTCCATATCGGCTTCCCCGACCCGGTACATGCCACAGGCACGGACGAACAGATTATGGCAGTCTATCGCAGTGTGCGCGATGACATCGAACGCCGAATTCTGGCTTATCTGGATGACTATCCGTAGCCAGAAGCAAAACAGGCGAACGTCCGTGTCCGCCTGTGGGTTTTGCTACCGTGTGAACTCGATGATTAGACTTCTGTTTCGAGCGATTCTTCTTTGAAAAACGCGGGTAGTTCAATCACCCGTCGCACCGGGCAGCGACTGCCAATTTCCAGCAGGCGTTCTTTCTGGTCGGCACCCAATGGGCCATGTAAGGTAATTGCCTCGCGGATTTCATGGACAAATGCGGCATCGCCCTCATAATCGGCATAGTCTGTGCCTTTGAAGCGTTCATAATCCAGCGCCACATCCACGCCCTCTAACGGCCACTTTTTGCGTTCGGCATAAAGTTTGATGGTAATCGCCACGCACGAACCCAGCGCGCCCATCAGCATTTCGCTCGGCGTTGGGGCGGAATCTTCGCCACCTGCATCCAGGGGTTCATCGGCATGGTAGGTGTGTTTGCGGCTGGTGATGGTGGTGCGATAGCCTTCTGCGAGGCGTACAGTTGCTTTTGGCATGGTGTCTGCTTTCTTTGTGTCCATTTATGCGACTCGTCATTCGGACGCGATGAAAGCCTATTACCTTACGTTTCATTCAAGCGTATCCTGCAAACCGCCATCACGTTAGTGCGGATATTCATGTCCGACCGGGGTCACTTGCCACTGATTGGCACGCTTGTGTCCACCTGATATAAAAAGGGCACAATCGTGTGCCCTGATGGGGGTTATC
>CAZTLI010000543.1:0-3293 GCA_964614375.1 uncultured Anaerolineaceae bacterium | reverse complement strand
ATGTTCGTGTACTATACTAGTAGACACATTTTAACCCAAACGCTTTGTAGAATCTGTACCAGAGGTGTATCCATGCTGCGATTAACCGCCCGTTACGAAGCCGATGAACTGTATCAGGAGGCGCTGAAGGCTTACGACAAGAAAAACGTCGAAGAAGCCATTCTAAAGCTGGAACAAGCCATCGAACTGCTGCCGCGCAATTCGGAATATCGGGCGGCGCGCGGTTTTATGTATCTGGAAAATGGTGGCGCAGAGGCGAGCGATGCGGTCAATCGCAAAAAGGCGCTGGACGACTTCGACGCGGCCCTGGCAATTCACGACTTTGAGATGCTGGCGCACTACGGCAAAGGCATCATCGCCTACAACGACAAAAATTGGGACGAAGCCCTCGCCCACTTCACCGACGCCTTTTATTCTGAACCGGAACGCCCCGAAACACTCTATTACCTCGCGCTGGTGCATCATCGCAAAAATGACCATCGCAGCGCCCTCAATTGGATGAAACAGGCCGAATCTGGTTTTGAACGCACCAATGACCGTCGCAAAAACGACGCCGGACGTTGGATACGCGAGCTAGACAAATTGGCAAACGCCAGGAAGTAAAGCCGCTTAAACGCGCGGGCGCGAGGACAGCCACAGCAGCCCCACTGCCAGCCCAATGAGACCACCCGCGACTGCCCACAGCGGCGCACGTTCCAGAATCGCCAGAATCAGCGGCAGCGGATAATCAGGGAAAATGTGGGCATGACGCGCATCCTTGAAAAACATCAGCAGCGCCGTCCATACACTCGCTCCCAGACCGACACTCCCGCCAAAAGCCATCACCACAGGCGGCACATAGCGCGCATCCAGCGTCCGACCTCCGCAGCGCCCCATCAGCCATGCTGCTAATGTCAACAGCGATAATCCCGTGCCAAAGACGGTCACGGGCAGCACCGTTGAATCTTCAACACCTGACCAGATGAATACAGCAGTTCCCGTCACCAGTAAAATCAGCCGGGTACGGCGTCCTCGCTGCGGGATAGTCAGCACCGGTTATGTCCTGCGGAGGGTCTCGCGGATGGGTGCATTAAACTGAATTTGCTCAAAGCGGAAAATATGGCTTTCGTAGGGGGCAAGGTCAACATACAGGCCGTCACTGGCCATTTCGTGCCCTTTGCGATAGTAATATGACCCCTGCATCATATCCGTCAGCCGCCAATCGTGCTGGGCGAAACCGTGCCACGCCCCGACATTGACCAGACACTGCGATTTCTCATCCGCCATATTCACGACAATTAGCCGATAGTCGTCGCCTGCATCGGTACGCCAACCATAGGCGATGAGATTTTCATGGGTGTCATTGGCCTCAATGGTGGGATTAACCGTCATCAACTGCCAGTGACCATGACGATAAATTGCGGAATGTGCCTCTGTAAGCAGGCGTTTATAGAAGTCGTAGAGGTCATAATTAGGGGGTTCATAGGGCGCGCGATTGATTTGCACAGGCAATTTGATGATATTGCCTGTGAGCTGTCCATCATGCAGCAGTTTGCCACCCGGTAACGTACACATCATGGTCGCGGCGGCGCGCTGACGGTCTGTGCCGAGCATCTCGGCGGCGCGTTTTTCATCGTGATTTTCGATAAAGCGAATGCTGCGCGATTGGAAGCCACTATCGGCGCGCAAATGGTCAAGCAGTTTTTGAACATCGCCTTCCAGCAAACGGTCATACAGCAGCTTGTCATAGGTAAAGTCAAAGCCAAGCTGCTGCAACTTGAACTCTAAACCCCAATAGACTTCGCCGATAAAGAGAAAATCAGGATGCAGCGCCTTCACATTGCTGATAACTTCTACCCAGAATTCAACTTCGGGTATCTCGTCAACATCATCACCCCATGTTTGTTTAAAGACGACGTTGAGCACCAGCATCGCCATATCACAGCGCACACCGTCGCAGCGGTCTGCTATATCGAGCAGTGTATGCAGCGCCGCTTTGCGATAGTCCGGGTTGAACGCATCCAATTGCGCGGTATCTATCCAACCGGGAAAATACGGGTCGCGCCCATGTGCCACTGCCAATGTCCGTCCCCACGCATCACGCGCCCGGAAGAACATGCCTGACCGTCGCTTCAGGTCTTTGAGCGTCCCACGCACAAAATAGCCCGGCTTTTGACTCACCCACGCATGATCAACCGCGACGTGATTGGGCACAAAATCCAGCATGAGCTTGATGCCGCGTTCGTTGAGGCGACGCCGGAAAGACGCCAGCCCCCGCCTGCCACCCAACCGCTTATCGACCTTGTACGCACCAATGGCATAGGCCGACCCAATGACATCCTCTTCTGTTACATCGGGCAGCGCGCCCTGATATTCGTGAATGTAATTGAGCGCGCTGGCACGCACGGCCTTACTGCGATGCCACACCCCCATCAACCACACCGCATCGACATGCAGGGCGACAAGCTCGTCAATGGCACTATCGGGCACATTTTGCAGGGTGATGCGTGCATTGGTTTGTTGGCTGAGCGTGGTCAACCAGACAGCGGTATTGATTTCATAGATAATTGGGTTCGCAGGCCATTCGCTCATACGCCGTTTCCTGAATACTTCGTGACCATAAATGGGGTGTTGATGCTGTAGAACCGTCTATGCCCATTATGTTACAGGTGGATTCCAAAACAGGGTACAATTATATTCAAAGACTGTTTTGATTTTAACCGAAACAACTCGAAATTATAGCCTGATTTTACAACCGAAAGAGACCAATCCATGTCGGACGGATATTTCATTACCCCAAAAGACGCACATCAAATCGAAATGTGGGCGGGTGTTCACCGACGGACAATGGCAACGACAGACGAAGTGATGCTGTGTGAGTTTTTCCTCCAAAACGGCGCGATTGTCAATCCCCACAGCCACAAAAACGACCAGACGGGTTATGTGGTCTATGGTCAAATTGAGATGACGATAGGCGATGAGATTTTGACTTGCAATCCCGGCGACAGTTACGCCATCCCCGGCGGAGTCGTCCATAGCGCGCGGGCGATAATGGATTCGCTGGTGATAGATGCTTTTTCTCCACCCCGAAACGATTATCGTACTGAAGCTCGTTAGATGCGCGCAGGCTGCGGTTCTATGTTTCAGAGTGTCAGGGACTCGCAATATACGCCAGCCTGAACTAAAGTAGAATAGACTGAAAACTAGATATTTTGGTCATGGATTATGCACGACAGTGATTCCCGGCGCAAGCAGAGTCGGCGGGCGCGTGACCGCCAGATGGCCCGCAAACGTCGCCAACAATCTACTCAGTC
>CAZTLI010000542.1:0-3294 GCA_964614375.1 uncultured Anaerolineaceae bacterium | reverse complement strand
TCATGGTAGCTATGGCTATAGTGCGGAATATCCCGTCGAGCGCATGTATCGCGACCAGCGGCTGATGAGCATTGGCGAAGGCACGAGTCAGATACAACGATTGGTGATTGCGCGCCATGTCCTGAAAGAATTCGACCTGTAGCGTAATGTTGCCGTAAATTGATGTAAATATTGAGGTGTCAAGCTCTCTATTTGCTGTGCAAGATACGGGTATCTGGTACAATAATCGCGATTGACAAATCCTATTGAGATAGAACGATGAACGAAGTCATTGCCTACAATCATATCGTCGATTTTCTGACTTCTGGCCCGTCACTGGATGAGATTATTGCCTATCGTCATTCCAAACTGGTCTTAGATCGCGTGCGCTATCTGGAAGATGCCGAACGTGTTCACATGCTGACCGAAGCGGAACGGGCTGAATTGGCGGAATATCGTCGGGCGACTGAATTCATGGAACAGCTAAAATTGCGGGCAGCCCGCCGGATGCGAACAGCACAACATTAGGCGTTTTCCTGATTAATCGCCTCCAATCGACACTCATCGGCGTGTTGCTATTGCTATTGGCGACGCGCCTATTTTTATCTCCCCAACCCCTTGCCGATGTCGATTCGGCGGGTTATGACTTGCTGGCACAGAATTTGCTGGCGGGACGCGGCTTTACCATCAACAGCGAAACCCCTTACTGCCCCGAAAGTGTGCGGACACCGGTCTATCCCGCCTTTGTCGCGTTGAGTTACGCCGTGTTTGGTCGTGACTTTCAGATGATTTTCATCCTGCAATCGCTGCTGGAGATGGTCACGGCGGCAGTGGTCTATCGACTGGTAATGGGACTAACTCGCAGCTATCGCGCAGGTCTCATTGCTGTACTGTGTTATCTACTATCGCTGTCGCAAATCCATTACGCGAATTTACTGCTGACCGAATCGCTGCTGACATTTTTGCTGGCGATGACGCTGTTCCTGTTCTGGGCGAGTATACAGTCGGGCAAACGGCGTTATCTGCTTTCGACAGGCGTAATGCTTGGTCTGGCAGTGTTGTGTAAGCCCAATGCTGAACTGCTGCCAATCGCGTTCATCGGCGGGCTATTGCTCAGACGGCGATTTTCATTCACACAGCGCTTGCAACACATGACGATAATGACTGTCGGCCTGATGACTATCCTGCTGCCCTGGTATGGGCGTAATTGGACAGTCTTTGGCGATGTGTTTTTATCGCGGACGTATGATGACAATATCGCGCGGGTGGCGGCGGTGGCGACGCTGGCAGAAGTGATAGGGGAGGATGTGATCGTGTGGTCTGCCAGATGGGAAGACCTGTATTTTGGACTGGTGGCACAGGCCGCAGCACGTTTTGGCTGGTCGGGCGATGGATTATCCTGTGCTGAAGGTGAACGACGGCGTGCAGACGTAGGGTTAGTGGCAATGGAGGTGATTCGCGCGCATCCCGGCGCATTCATCATCTCGTATGTAAAAGGGGTTGTGCGTGGCTTGATGTCACAGGAACAGTTGTACTGGTACAGTCAGTTGACAGGCGAATCGTATGACGACACGCTGCGCTATCTGGAATTGCCAGCTAGTGAACTGCCGCCACTGCTGTTGATAATGGGCATAGTGTGGGCTGCCGGTTATGTGCTGGTCTATACGGGTATCGCAATGGGTCTGTTCTGGCTGTTCCGACGTGCGGGTTGGCTGGCGCTGGCTGTGATTGCGCTGCTGGTGATGGGATGGGTGCTGCCGGGGCCATTGGCGTGGGTGCGCCATCGTGTGCCTGTCGTGCCGCACATGGTGATTTTGTATGTCATCGGCTGGTGGTGGGTGGTTCAAGCATGGTTAAACGCAAAGTAGGGGCAGCCCGGTGTGGCTGCCCGATTTGATATTAAATTCACTGTGAAAGGCGGACAGAATCCGCCCTAATTACAATCACGCCTTTGTAATCACATCTGCGCCGCCGAGATAGGGTCGCAGTACGTCGGGGATGACGACGCTGCCATCGGCCTGCTGATAATTCTCCATGATGGCAATCATCACGCGCGGCAAGGCCAGCCCACTGCCATTGAGCGTATGCACATATTCCGGGCGTTTCTGACCCTCTTTGCGATAACGAATCATCGCGCGCCGCGCTTGAAAGGCTTCGGTGTTGCTGCACGAACTCACTTCCAGCCATTCCGCACAGCCCGGCGCCCACATCTCGATGTCATACTTTTTGCTGGCGCTGAAGCCGAGATCACCTGTGACGATTTCCAACCGCCGAAACGGAATCTGCAACGCGCGGCACAAATCTGATGCGTCTTCGGTCATGCGTTCCAGTTCGTCGTAGCTGGTTTCGGGCGTGGTGAATTTGTACATTTCCACCTTCTGGAATTGATGAACGCGCTTGATTCCGCGTGTGTCTTTCCCGGCGCTCATTTTCTCACGACGGAAGCACGGGGTATGTCCGACGTAATACAGGGGTAAATCAGCCTCATTCAGAATTTCGTCGCGATAGAGATTGGTCACAGCGACTTCGGCAGTAGGGATGAAGTATTTCTCGGCGTCGGCGTCAAAATAGACCACATCACGGAATTTGGGGAATTGCGCCGCGCCGAAGAAAGCGTCTTCATTGAGGAAAAAGGGTACATACACCTCGCGAAAACCTTTGGCAGTCGCGCGGTCAAGGAAGAAGTTGACCAGCGCCCGCTGCAATCGCGCGCCCCAGCCTTCGAGTATGTAGGCGCGTGTGCCCGCCAGTTTCACGCCGCGTTCAAAGTCGATAATGCCCAGTTCTGGCCCCAAGTCCCAGTGGGCTTTTGGCTCGAAGTCAAATTCGCGCAAAACCCCTTCCGGCTGCCATGCGATATTGTGCGCTTCACTGTCGAACACCGGCACGCTCTCATGCGGCAGATTGGGTATCCAGAGCATGTGCTGCTCTAAATCGCCTTCGACCTGCTTGATTTCTGTCCACAGGCTATCGACACGTTCTCCAATGCCTTTTAGCGCAGCGATGAGGTCATCAAAAGCTGCCTTGAGGTCGGTCTGGTCGGTCGGTTTGATGTCGGCAGTGCCGTTCATACAATCCGTGGCGGTGTCATAATCCTCTACGGTTATCGCAGCCGTCGCCTGAACCGCGAGGGCGATTTTGGCGCTGTCGTCCAGCTTTTTGTGACCGCGAAGCTGTCCCATGCCCTTATTGAGGCGATTGACTGTCCCTTGCAGCGTTTCGGTCTGTCCCAGCAATTCACGACGGCGGGCATCCAGCCGCACAATCGGGTCGATGCGCGCCAGTGCATCCGGGTCGTTGAGCTTCTTAATTTGT
>CAZTLI010000541.1:0-3302 GCA_964614375.1 uncultured Anaerolineaceae bacterium | reverse complement strand
GACATGATGCGCGAATGGGTAGACCGCAACGGCATCCAGAACGCCAGTCGCACGCGCATTACGTTGAACACCGTCGATGAATTGTTCAACACAGAAGAACGGCGCATTCACGACGATTTCGCCGCCCAGATGCCCAGCAACGAAACCTATCTGCGGGCGATGCAAAAAGGGTTGCTTGAACTCTATGATCGCTCCAGTACCGCCGCCAGCCGCATTCTTTTCGGCTATTATGTGCTGCAAGGGACGCTCGACGCGCACGATGGGCGGATGGAAGACGCCGAATTCTGGCGCGACGCCGCACAGAAAGCCTTGGGCGAGTTCGGGGCGCGGCACATCGCCACCCGTGCCCTGGACGAATTCATCCAGCGTCGGCACGATTTGGATGCCGCAGCAGTCATCATCAATCAGGTGAGTGGTCAACACGCCCTCGCCAGCCTCGAAGCGACACGCCGCCAGATTGAAGAGAATCCACAGGCACGTTTGCTCGGCCCCGCCATACACAGCCTGCGCGAATTGGAAGCGTCTGTCCGCGAATGGGCCAATGGCGAATTTCGGGCAGCGGGCATGAAATTGGACAGCGCGATCAAAGCCCTCAATGAAGCCGAGAAAGCGGGCGAAATCACGTTAACAGCCTATCGCTCGTGGTTGATGGATTTGAACGAACACGCGGCGCAACTGCACGTTCGCAATCGGGATATGCACCAGCTAATCGAAAAAAGACCTGACGACCCGCTGCCAGAAATTGCCGAAACACACGGTTTACTGGTCAATGTGACGACCCGTTTATTGGGCGAATCGTATGCGGCGACGCTGCGGCAGTGGCGCGATACCTACCGGCTGTTTTTGGAAGCCTATACCGACACCAGCATCCGGCGCAGCGCGCGTTTGGCGCGTTTTAACGAATTATTCCGGGCGATGTTCATAGACCGCCATCCGGCCTATCCCCTGTATCGTCACTGGTATGATGTGACCGAACGTTCGCCCGAATTCCCCGCGCCGCCCACAGACGAACCGATGCCGCGCATTGCCGCCGACGATGATATACCCGATAGTGCCTATCTCGGTTCGCGCTATACCGACGGCGAAACGCCCCAGAGCCGCTTCACCATGCGAAATCTGGTGCTGCTGCTGGCGGCTTTAATCGCAGTAGTGGCCATTGTGTTGGGGATTACGATGTTAACGGGTAACGGCGGCGCAGGCACAGGCGGTATCGTCCTGACCCTGCCCACAGAAGCCACTGTCGAGGTCGTTTCACAGTCCGCGACTGAACCCACGCAAGCGGGCAGTATTGGCGCGGCAGTCAGCAGCGAACCTACCATCACACCGCTGGAAACCTTCAATACACCCACCGTCCGTCCATCGCCACAGCCGACGATGCGGGCGACCCATACACCAGCCACACCAACGGACAGCCCAACGCCATCGGATACGCCCACGCCAACGGTGACCGATACACCCACCAACACCTATACGCCGACCGAAACGGACACGCCCACAGCGACGCACACGCCAAGCATCACCCCCACACCAACGGTGACGCCCCTGCCCGAAGGCGGCGTCCAGGGCACGCAAAATATGCTCGACCTGTTCAATCGCATCGACAATCATCCCTGGAACGCCGAACTCTTCTCCGCCGGGACAGATGGCACATTCTGGCGTCTGGGCGTGGGCGCGCTCACCGCGGGCGATTTTATCTTCATCCAGATGTCACCCGATTTTTTGGAAACCTATTTTGGAGACAACGCTGCCGCGCGGATTCGGCGGGTGGAAGTGACGATGACGCTAACGACCCATAATCCCGCCGCACTGACAGATGGCGAAATCGACTTTGGTGTGCTGGTGCAGCAGCCCGATAATCCGGGCGTGCGGGCGGGACTGCGGATACGGACGATTAGCCCCCAAACCGACATCCTGAATCTCGGTCTCATCACCAGCAGCGCCGAAGGTGACGGCTTCATCAGTCAACGGCGCGCGCCGGGCGCGATTGCCCGCATTCGCATCGAACGCGACCCTGTAAATGGGCAAATTACGGCCTTCGTCAACGACAATCCCGTCGGGCAGCCGATTGATTTTCTCGAACCCGATGCCCCGATTGTGCCCATTCTCTTCGTGACCGATGGCGGCGTGGTCATGAGCGTGACGAATTTCCGCATTACATTTAGATAACATGACACTGGTCAGGTTGTGCCCGGCGGGAGGTGGCGCTATAGTTAGATAAGATGTAAGGGTGTATGAAGGTTGCTGTGAGGTAGAATTAAGGTTTTTCTGTGACAATAGGACGGTGTATGGCATTTCAGCAATCAACAGGTCAGTTTAAAGCTGTTACAATGCGCTGCGCTGGCTGGCTATACACCAGAAGCAACCCGGTTCTATCTCAATGTGGTGGTTGAATAACAGGTAATCGCTCATGAGTGCGGAAGTCAAGAAAAAAAACGCCCCTGCTATATTGATCGTCGATGACGCCGCCTCCAACCGGCAGTTGCTGACCAGCATGTTCGAGGCGCACTATCGCGTCAGGGAATGTGGTAGTGGTCAGGATGCGCTCGATATGCTAAAAACGGAATTGGTAGACGTGGTGATTCTGGACATCATGATGCCCGGTATGAATGGGCTGGATGTGCTGAGGAAGATTCGCGCCCGTCAAGAGACCCACGACCTGCCCGTGATTCTTATTTCCGCTATGTCGGATAGTCGCGATGTCGTGCGCGGACTGAAAATGGGGGCGAATGACTATATCACCAAACCCATCGACGTCAATATCGTCATGGCACGGGTCAACACCCAGATTACGCTCAAACATCTGCTCGATGAACGCAAAGCGACCATTACCGAAATGGAGCGCGCCCACGAAATGCGCGAACGCCTGTTTATGATGGCCTCGCACGACCTCAAAGGGCCGCTGGCAAACATCCGTATGAGTGAATATTTGCTTCGCGCCCATAGCAAAGACAATCCCAAAGCCCTCACCGTGCTCGATAACATGCTCATGACCGTGACGGCGATGCAAAATGTCATCGAGGACTTTCTCGATAAAGCCGTGCTCGACAGCGGTCAGCTTAACCTCGCGATAGACTGCGTGCCTGTCGAGCGTGTGTTGTGGGACACGACCATGCAGTATAATCTGCTGGCGCTGAAAAAGAGCATTACGCTGGAAATGGGCGAAATGGTCGGGGCGGTCAGGGCCGATGAAGCCCGCCTGCGGCAAATCCTCAGCAACATGCTGACGAACGCCATCAAATTCAGTCCGCCCGGCTCGACGGTGCGCCTGTGGTCGCGGGTCAAAGACGATATGGTGCATATTT
>CAZTLI010000540.1:0-3357 GCA_964614375.1 uncultured Anaerolineaceae bacterium | reverse complement strand
TGAAGCGCATTGGACATCTCACCGTAATTCGCCCCATAAGCGCGGGCGCGGGCGATGCTAATTTGTTCCAGAAATACGCTGAGAACGGGGTCTTCGGCCCAGTACGGGTCTTCGGCGACGTCAGACCGGCTGGGGAACATCGCCAGTTCCTGAATGAAACGGGTGTAATTGTCTGGCTGCTGTGTCCACCGGATATATTCCCACGCCGCATCAACGTTCTGGCTGTTTCCGGTGACGCCATAGTTTTCGCCACCCAGAATGGATGTCGGATTCTGGTCAATCGGAATGGCAGAAATCTCCCACTGCACATCCGGGTAACTTGCGCGCATATCCGGTATATTCCAGGGACCATTCAGCATCATCGCAGCACGGCGATTGCCGAATTCATCTTTGACCGCCCACTGCCCCATTCCTAGAATACCCTGGGACATCGAGCCTTCATTGACCAGATCAACCCAGAGTTGGAGTGCCCGTTGACCGCCTTCATCATTCACTGTAGCAAGGTCACTTCCCGCTGACCACAAAAACGCCAGGAATTGGAACGCCCCTTCCTCCGTATGTCTGCCCGAAACGGCTGCACCATAATGCTCACGAGTGGTGAGCGCTCTGGCGGTTTCGCGCAATTCGTCCCATGTGGTCGGCACTGCGACGCCCGCCGCCTCTTTCATTTCCGTGTTCGTCCACCATGCCAGACAATTGCTAAAGCACGGAACGCCATAATTCACACCTTGATAGACGGTTGAACTCCAATGACCGGGATAATACAGTTCCGCCTCGCCCCACGAGGTGATTTGCTCGGTCAAATCCGCGAGGACACCGAGTGCGGCAAAGCGGTGAAAATCAGGATTGTCGATGAGCACAATATCCGGCAATTCCCCTGCCGCAGCCCCCTGAACGAGAAGCTGAACAAAGTCATTAAAGTTCACTGAAGACCGTTCGATAACGATATTGGGATGGCTATCCATGAAACGCTGAATCTGGGCGTCATGGGCATCACCGAATGTCGTTGCCGCCCAGGGGTCAATCAGGGTCAGCGTTGTCGTCTCCTGGGCGCGAACGAAACCGATGTTTTTAGCAGCAAAGGTCAGGCTAACGGCCCCTGCCACACTCGTCTTTAAAAAGTCACGACGGCTCACTCTTTTATTGCTCATGAAAATACTCCTTGATCAAAAGAAACTGGCAGATGTTTTGTTTAAGGACTGTTATCGTATTCAGGAGTGTCGCCTCCTCTCTGTGTTGATTTCACGCTGCTATGACGGACGTGACAATGACTTGTAGAAGTGACATGCTGCCCGGCGACATATTTCTGCAAATCAATTGCCAATTGCGGGAATTTGAGTGCAGTCAATATGGTTGAAATTATGCTTCGCGAATCCAGACCCGCATTTCGCCCGGTTCTCGATTCGCCCACAGAAAATACGGGATTGCTTTAAAGTTGAATGGCGAGCTGGTGTATTCCACCACCGCTTGAGGTTGATATATCCCACCTGACCATTCCCGAGCTTCAATTCGTAGGGCATCGCCGCTGATAACTGCCATGCCACCCAGGACATCGCCTTCAAAATTCGTTTCCAATTGCGAATCACGCGGTATCGCGACATTCGCCAGATGCGCCCCATTGTCTACTTCTTCTAAGCAGTAAATAAGGGGGCCACGTTGCAGGGCGATGTGACCCGCGTTCTGACGAATGTTTGGATGCGGTACGATGCGCTCGACCGGCATATCGAGGGTTAAGGTCACGCGGTCGCCCGTGTGCCATTGACGGTTAAAGATTATATAACCGTCTTGTGGTGTCACATTCTGCGACTGACCGTTAATGGCGACATCATACCTGCGACACCAACCGGGTATTCGCAAGGCCAGTTCAAATGCTGTCGGATTTTCAACTTCGACTGCGAGTTCGACTGAACCGTCCCAGGGGTAACGGGTGCTTTGCTTCAACCCGACGCTTGCGCCATTTAGTTCAACGGTGGTCGTGTTGTCGTTGTACAGGTGTACGTATAAACGTTCATTCGTCCTGGAATAAAAATAGCGCCCGATACTGGCGACAATGCGTGACAGATTAGGTGGACAACACGGGCAGAAAAACCACTCCTGCCGCCGATAGTGTTTGGCGGAATTGACGCCGCTGAAGTGTTCGTGTGGGTTAATGTAAGGATAGGAGGTGAGTGGGTTGGCATAAAAGAATTGATCGCCTTCATACGAAACACCACTCAAAACATTATTATACAGTGCCCGTTCCAGCACATCTATGAAGCGCCCGTTGGGGTCGAGGGAAAACATACGATGTGCCCAGAAAATTAGCGCAATGCCGGCGCAGGTTTCGGCATAGGCGGTTTCGTTGGGCAGGTCGTATGCGAATGTAAACCCTTCAACAGAATGTGCCGAACCCAATCCACCTGTGACATACATCTGGTGGCTGGTTAAATCGTCCCAGAGTGTCCGCAATACATCGCGCAGTTCCTCATCGTCAGTTTCGAGGGCGACATCGGCAACCCCTGCATAGAGATAACAGGCGCGCACGGCGTGACCTGTCGCTTCGGTTTGCTCACGAATCGGTTTGTGTGCCTGGCAGTATTTATACGATTGTGCCCAGAAGTCGGCGGGGTCTTCGCCCCGTTCGCGCGTCTCTATGTCGAAGTAACTCGGCTGCTGCCCACGTTCGTCAATAAAGTATTTCGACAGCGCGAGATACCGCTCTTCCCCTGTTTCGCGGTAGAGTGTCGCCAGCGCCAATTCAAGTTCGGGATGTCCGGGATAGCCGCGTTTTTTACCGTCATGCGGCCCAAATCGGGAATCAATATGATCGGCAAATCGACAGAGCACATTTAACAGCTTATCTTTTCCCGTTGCCCGTTTGTAAGCTACAGCGCCTTCGATGAGATGTCCGGCATTGTACATCTCATGCCAATCGCGCAGATTTTTCCAGCGATTCTCTTTATCTAAATTGCCGAAGTAGGTATTCAAATACCCATTGGCTTCCTGCGCCGCTTCGATCAGGTCGATAACGTCATCCGCTTGTTTTTCAAGCGCCGCATCAGGATGGGTTTGAAGGCTATATCCCACAGCCTCTAGCCACTTGCCCGTGTCCGAATCCCAAAACATATCGATCGCGCTGCGCCGTTTTGGGCGTTCACGGTTTGGATCCATTTTCCAGGCATCGAGCCGTCCGGTTATTTTGAGGTGATGATAGATAGCAGGAATTGTCCGGTTGCGGTTGGCAGATTGCCGATTCCCCCATAACCCACCGAGGATTAGTACATGGTTAAGATAAACCGGTTTAGGGTATGATTTTTTATCCAAAACCATCAATACTAGTCCCTTTTTTAAAAATATTATGGTTTTAATGTAACAAAA
>CAZTLI010000539.1:0-3368 GCA_964614375.1 uncultured Anaerolineaceae bacterium | reverse complement strand
GTGCTGGTTAATATGTTGCATCATAAGCTGGACCAGTTTGTGCATCTGTCGCAGCAGCAGTATCAAAGCGGCAGTCGGGGCGAAGTGAGCGATGAGGTGCTGGATAATCTGCGGGCGTTGGGGTATATCGAGTAGCGGCCATTAGCCGCTGGCTGCGGGTTAAGAAATAAGCCACAGACGACACAGCGGGTACACGGATTTGAGATAGAGATGTGGGGCACAGGACGCATGAATGCGGGACGCATGATGTTGGCTGGACAATCATCGGGTAACGCCGTTTTTTGCGGACACGTATCTATTCAGCTATCCATGAGATTTTGCCTGTTCTCATGGCAACCCCTCCCCACTGGCCTGAGAACCTGACGCATTCAGGAAAACATACACAGGTAACAGTTGCGCTTGTCCCGCGACCCGTTAAAACGTGCGGCTGCCCGAAAACCACGTCATCTGAAGCTGATACCATCGGCAAAGGGTGCGTTTGGCACGACAACCATTGTCCACTGAAGTGGACGTGGCCCTGTGGCAGCCAGATGACTTCAGTCTCTGGCGGCGCAGACGACACATGGGTAGGTGAATAATTACGCGGACACAGCACGCCGTGTCCGATTACCTGATAAAATACGCAACCTGCATAATGCGTTATGCAGCGCAAAGTGTAAGGGCAAGGTGATGCTTTTTCACCCAGTCCTTTTAGCTCATCCCTGTCCTTACTCATCGCTCCTTTCAAGGGGGATATCATGACTGTGACGATGCGCGATTTTCAGCCCGATGACCAGCATACGGTATTCGACCTCATCATCGCCGGACTGGGGCAGCACTTCGACGCCATCAAGCCCGAATACAATCCCGACCTGCTCGACATTCAAGCCAGCTATATTGACAAGGGTGCGACATTTCTGGTGGTCGAAGCTGATGACGGCGAGATTGTGGGTTGTGGTGCGCTCATCAAAGCGCATGGCAGCGATTCGGTGGCGCGGATTGTGCGGGTATCGGTTCGTGCCGACCAGCAAGGCAAGGGACTGGGACGCACCATCAGCCAGCAATTGATTGCGACAGCCCGCGCGCGCGGATTTAGCAAAATCTTAGTTGAAACCAATTCTGACTGGACAACCGCCCTGCGCCTCTATCAGTCGTGCGGATTTAGCGAAACCCATCGCTGCAAAAGCACCGAGTTCGACTTCATCGAAGTCCACATGGAAATGACGCTTTAGCTGCTAGCCATTGGCCTCTCGCGGTTGCCTGTCCGCTATCGTTTTTAGGCTAATTGAAGCGTTCGTGTATCCACGGCGCGATGGCGTCATAATTCGGCGTCACATAGCCATTTGCCGCGACGATATACTGCCTGTCGATGACAAGCTGGTCAAACCGCCCGACATTCAACAGCACTGTCGGCGCGAGGGTGAGCATATCCCACAGATTCAGGTCGGTTTCGGAATATTGATTCAACACCACCACAGCAGGCCCCCAGTAAATCGGATTGATGAGCTTGCCCGCGATGGCGGACACCACCTGCTGCTGACGTTCCGCACGGTGATAATCATCGTCGGCGTGGCGCGTGCGGGCATAGATGAGGGCGCGTTCGCCATCCATGTGCTGAATACCCGGCTCGAAGGTGACGGTCATCGTGCCGTTGTCTGTCGTGGGAAAGTTATAATCAACGATGCGATAGGGCACATCAATATCAATACCGCCAATCGCATCAATCAACGCGACAAATCCCGCGAAATTCAAGCGCACATAGCGGGTCGGCGTCACGCCAAAATTGGCGCTGATGCTCGTGCCCAGCAAGTCGGGGCCTGTACCCCGCTGTGCCTGTTCGCCCAGGACATTGACCGTATTGATGCGCTGCATTCCATAACCGGGCACGTCGATGAACACATCACGCGGAATCGACAGCAAACTCACGCGCAAACGTGACGGATTAACCCCAACCAGCATGATACTATCGGTTCGTGTGACCCAACCTTCGCCGTCGCGCGCGTCCAACCCCATCACGAGGATGTTGACAGCCGGCGGCGGAAAGGCGATATACAGGGCACTCGCGCCCACACATAAAAACAGCAGCACCAGCGCGCCGATGAGGATCAAAGGCATACACCCCATTCCACGACGGCGGCGCATCCGACGCATCCATTGGGCCGGGCGGCCCGGTTGTGTAAGCGCCATGTCAGGACGATTTGCAGGGAAATCGGTCATGTTCTTGCTTATCCTGTTGATGACAATAAATGACAGGGAAAAATTCAATAATTGGGGAGTATTTCAGTTGGGATAGTATCCAACAGCATTATCATGCTAACCGCGTCAAAGTGCAATGCACGATTGATCTACGCCAACCATACGCAGCAAAAAAATCGGGTGATGCTTCGTGACCACCCGATTATGTGCTATTCACAAGGACAAACGGATAAGCCGCCAGAGACTGAAGTCATCTGGCTGCTACAGGGCCACGTCCACTGAAGGGGACAATGTTTGTCGTGCAATACGCACTATTTGCTGATGGTGTCAGCTTCAGATGACGTGGTTTTCGGGCAGCCGCACGTTTTAACGGGTGGCGGGACAAGCGCAACTGTTACCGGTGGATGTTTTCCTGAATGGGTCAGATTTTCAGGGCATTGCGCCTTCGCGTTTTACCTGGCTTTTACCCCGCGTAGCTCCAACCCAACTTAGGCAGAGTCAGCACGTCCGATGGCTCGATCTCTTGCTTGACGCCCGCGCCAATGACCTCACCGACAGCGAGGTCATGATCGCCGCCGATGTCGATGAATTGTGTCACCTTGACCTCTAAATAGGCCGATGCCCCATCAAGCACAGGCAGTCCAGTTTCGGGCGCATTGGTGAATTTGGCGTCTTTCATCTTATCGGGATTCTTGCCGCGGCCTTTGGTATAGGGCGAAATAGCGTCTTTATCATCGGCATGGAAAATATTGACGACATAGGCTTCACCCGCTTTGATGAGCGTGTGGGAATGGGCACTTTTCGCCAGCGCGAACATCACCAGACGCGGTGTGAACGACACCTGTGTGAACCAGTTGCCGACCATGGCGTTCACATCATCACCATTGCGCGATGTAAAGGCATAAAATCCATAGGGAATCATCCGCAGCGCGCTTTTAATCGTATCGTCTGTCATGAGGTTAACTCCTTTTTGATAAGGCTTATGACGGACACCCGTCCGTTTTGTATTGTAACGTCTAATTTGGCGGCATGGATGAGAAGTTTGCCCTGATGGACAGGTGGGGACTGTACTTTCGTACAGGTTGGCGCTGTGATGGGATAGGCGACGTGCTATACTTTGCCTTCGATTGCTACGATGAATAGAAAGGGCGCCACAGTATGCCCATTGGAATCCATGAATATCTGCTGCCGGG
>CAZTLI010000538.1:0-3403 GCA_964614375.1 uncultured Anaerolineaceae bacterium | reverse complement strand
TCAAATTTAAAGATACTCCCAAGCACGTCGCGTACATCTTCGGTGTCGTCAACAATTAATACTCGAATACTCGGAAGTTTATTGGGAGTGTTCGCATCGAACATGGGCTGTCTCTCCACATCACTTTCCGTTATAAACAGGTTAATCTATTACGCAATATTTGTCTGTAGCTCTTCCCTCCTATGGCGAGCTGCTGCTGACTCATCCGCACCAAAATAAAACAACGCCCGATTATGAATGGGCGAAGTCTTAATCAATGCGTAGGGAATGAGGGTGATGATGCTGGATAAATAGCAGACGAAACTCAGGATAGGGAAGTCGGTTCGGCAATGCCGACGATGCGGCGCACCTCGTCATAGAAGGTGTTCAGGTCGCGCACGGGTTTGACAAAAAACGCTTTTGCCCCCGCGCGGGCGGCCTGTGTCCGATGCTCGAAATCGTCAAAGGCCGACAGCAGCACGACACGGGTCTTGGGACGGTGTTCGAGGATTTTGCGGGTGGCTTCGATGCCGTTCATGTTGGGCATGGAATAATCCATGACGACCAGATCGGGTGCTTCGGTCAGCGCCAGTTGAATCGCATCGGCGCCATTATCCGTCTCGGCGACGA
This sequence comes from uncultured Anaerolineaceae bacterium, assembly GCA_964614375.1. GTDB lineage: Bacteria > Chloroflexota > Anaerolineae > Aggregatilineales > Phototrophicaceae > CAZTLI01. Next base: position 2,794 of record CAZTLI010000538.1, on the reverse strand, counting down.
TGGCGAAATCCGGTTCAAACTTGAAGATGCTGCTGAGGACTTCGCGCACCATACTCGAATCGTCCACCAGCATCACCCGAATTTTATCGGGTTTGTGGGAGGGGTTTTGAGCGAACATAGGACATCTCCATTGATTACCTTATGTCATTATTTTATGTCGGTTTGCACGTTTTATCTGTAAAGGTTTCCGCCTATCAACCAACGCTTGCCCCACGCCCACAATTGATACCCGCATCTAACCAATCCGTGCTTGCTGGAAACGCCCATCGCCATTAAGCTACTTCTGACCTCATTTCACCCACCCACGAGGATAGACTATGCCCACGTCTGCCAACACCTTTTTTGTGGCAATAGAAGGACTGGATGGTTCTGGCAAAACCCGGATTTCGCGCCATCTCGCCCATATCTTGCAACATACCCACGGCGACCATGTGACCGTCACCTTCGAGCCGCACGACCCCTCTGTCGCAGGAGTCTTCATCCGGCAGGTATTGACCAAACAAATCACAACCGACCCGCACACGCTGGCGCTGGCCTTTGCCTTGAATCGACTTGACCATAATGCCCGTGTCATCACACCCGGACTGGGGGAGGATGAGTCCATCGTGTTGACAGACCGTTATTACTTGTCGTCGCTGGTTTATCAATCGACAGGCGGCCTGACGATAGACGATGTGATGACGCTCAATCAATGGGCGCGGCGTCCCGACCTGATTCTGTTCCTCAACGTCCGCACAGACATCTGCTACGAACGGATGCGGAAGCGTCCACAGGATAGAGAATTGTTCGAGCAAAATCTGGACGCCACCCGCGATAAATATCTGCAAGCGATGAACTTCCTGCGGCAGCGTGGCGACAAAGTGGTGGAGGTCGATGCCAATCCCGATTTCGTGAGTGTGCTCAATAACGTGCTCGATGCCCTCAGCGCACACGGCCCCGACTGGCTGCGGATTCAACGCCCGCTGCTGGAAACGCCGCTGGAAGGATTCGGGTTTGCCAAAGTCGGCGATTCGACGCACACGCTCGATAACCTGATTGACCGCTTTGTGGGCTGGTGGCAGCGGGAATCCACACCACAGGCCAGCCGGGATGACCTGATTTTGCGCCTTAGAGCCGAAATTCTCGAATCCACAGCCGTTATGAGCTATGACGAGGTTGGACTGCTCTTTTTGGCCTTTTTACAACGTCAGGGCTATGTGCTGGGCGACCGCCTGCAATGGTCAGAAGCCAATGCCTATAATCTGACCTACACACTGCCACTCGGCATGACACAACGCGGGACGGCCTTGCTGCTCGATTCGTCACAGCGCACGGATTTGGTGACGCGGCTGGTACTGGACGCGCTCGTGGAACAATCCGAGCGGCATGACATCGAACAACTATCCGATTTCCTGTTTGTGCTGGATGCGCGCCCACTGCCAGATGCGCCCCGCAGCTATTTGCGCGACAGCAGTACCGACGGCGGCAAACTCGTGACCAACGTTCGCTTCATCCAGCGGCATGATTTGGTCGATTTGCTGGTGGCGGCTGTTCGGGAACGGGTGGGGCATGGCGCAATTCAGCCTGTCAACAGTTAGCGTGTCAGCAAACGGCGATTGTCGAGCGCAGATTTTTTTGCTGAAGGGCTGATACCTGACCTGCTATTCCCGGGCGAGGGTTTTCTCGAAGAACACGCTCAGGGGATCGTCTGGATAATCGCCAAAGGGCGGGATGCGTTGAAAGCCGACGTGTTCATATAAACCGATGGCGGCGTCTTGATGCACACCCGTCTCCAGGCGGAGGACAGTCAGCCCCTGTTCGCGCGTATAGTCCGTCAGATGATTCACCAGCAGCTTGCCCAACCCGAAACCGCGATAACGGGGGCGCACGTACATCCGTTTGAGTTCGGCGTATGCTGTGCCATAGAATTGCACGCCACCGCAGCCGGCAGGTGTCTCATCATGGCGCAGCACAAAAAATGCGACATCTTCACGCAGCAGTTTCTCCACGCTGTATCCGTGACGACTTTCGATGGGATAGTAGGGGGCGAGTGTCGTTTCCAGTTCGGCGATTAGCTGCATCGCATCGGGACTATCGGGACGTTCTTTGACAATGACCACAGACATCACACACCTCTAAAGAAATTGACTCGTTGGACAGAGTCTATCCAGTATAAAAAATCCGCGTCTGCACGCGCATGGCAGAATCCGCCAAATTTTGGATTGTCGCATTTGTGAGCTTAATCCAGATGGCTGCCGGCGTTAGGGGAGCGCATTAGCTTCAATTCGCCGTTGGCACATTGGCGCAGTCGCCGATGGTTCGCACCACATCTTCCCGCACCCAGGAGTCGTCGGCAAGCTGCCACCATGTATAGCCGTCTTCGCCTTCGATTTGTCCGGTGACGCGCGCAACCGTTTGGGCGATGAGAACTCCGGCGCTGGTATAGCCTGTACCGGGGCCAGTCCGGCGATGGGCATTGACACTGGATGAGGCTTCACAGCGTCCCGGTTCAAATGCCGTCGCATGATAGACCCACAGGTCACGCCCTTCGCAGCGTGTCCCCGGCCCTGCGCCAATCAACGACAGGCCCACAGTCCCCGCGCGGTCACCGACACGAAAACGCTCGACTGCCCGTTCGCCATCGACATAGACGCTGAGGGATTCATCCTGCACAATCGCCAGCAGATGATGCGGCTGCGCCAGGTCGAGGTTGAGCGCGACCCTGCGGCGGCGTGGAGGCTGCGTTTCGGAGAACACATCCTGCACCAGCAAACTGCCATCGTTCAAAAAGGCGATGTCGATAAACGTGGTCGCT
>CAZTLI010000537.1:0-3422 GCA_964614375.1 uncultured Anaerolineaceae bacterium | reverse complement strand
GCCTCAATACCAGCACAGGAATTGCTCAAACCCCGCACCCGACTGTCACGCTCAATCGTGGTCAACAATAAAAACGACCTGCCAATGCAAGCCGTTTTCTTCGCCAGATATTGAATCGAGTTACCGCTGCCGTCGCACATTCACCGAGCATGTGAGAATGCGGAACGAATCAGGCACAATCGTTGCACACGTCGCCAATACATCTGCCCCACGCCGCACTTCAAAGGTCGTTCCCGGCACTTCGCTCGTCCAGAACGTGCGCGATGTCTGGAATGTGCCGAGTCGTGTCTCACACACATTCGCGGGCGGGTCGTCTATACTAAGATTGCGATAATCGGTGGACCAGACCTGATAGCACAGCATATAAGGAACTGCACTTTGCCGACTGGTTGACCATGAACTGACTTCAAACGCAATTTCTTCACCTTCGGGGCTAATTTGCACAAAACTCAGGTTGCGAATGTCGATGGTCTCGTCAGGGTCGCGGTTGATGACCACGACAGTTCGCCCATCATAGCGCAGGAGCAATTGGTCGCCACCCGGTTGGAAGTTATCAATACGCGGGACAGCGGTATTCGTAATGGTTGGTGACGGAGTATTGGTCGGTGTATCGGTTGCTGTGGCAGTATTGGTCGCGGTAGCGGTATTCGTCGCGGTAGCGGTAGCGGTTGCTGTCGGTGTATCTGTCGGTCCCGCTGTGGCTGTACTGGTCGCCGTGTTCGTCGCGGTATCGGTTGGCGCGGATGTATGCGTCGCCGTCGCAGTATCGGTTTGGGTTGCAGTTGCCGTGTTCGTCGGCAGCGCCGCCAGATATACTTCTGTCGCCGTTTGACCTGCGCTCTCGGTATCGGCTAAAAATGCAACCTGTGTACCGGTTGCATCTTCACTACTTACGCCGGTTGGACTCATCAACAGCACAACAGCCACGACGATGACCACGAGCACAATGACCACACCAATTATCCAGGGGAGACGCGATTGCTGCCGGGCTTGTTCAACACCGGGACGCGCTACAATTTCAGGGTCAGTGATAGTCGGCGCATCCTCTGCCACAGCCGCAGCGCGCGCCGCCGAAGAATCCGCGGCAGGCTTTTTGGTATGAGTCGCCATGGCAGACAGGTCAACAGGCTGATCCAGACTTTCGCCACCGGTTTCGATGGCGGCACGCAACGCAGCCACAAATTCCTTTCCGGTCTGATAGCGATTCTCTGGCGATTTATCGAGTATCTTAATAACGACCTGTTCTAATTCAGGCGAAATATTGGGGTTCAGTTTACTGGGCGGCGGCGGCGGGTCGCTAATGTGTTTGAGCGCGACGCTCATCGCAGACGCATCTTCAAATGGCACACGCCCCGTCAGCAGTTCGTACAAAACCACACCCAAAGAATACAAATCGCTCTGGGCAACGGCCTGGGCCGACGATACGGCTTGTTCTGGCGCTATATAATGAACACTACCGAATGTATTCCCAATTGTCCCCTCGACTGCATTCAACGCCAAACCGAAATCGGTCAGGATAGCGTGCCCATCTGCATTCACCATAATATTCGAGGGTTTAACATCCCGATGAATCACCCCGTTTTTATGGGCATAGTCCAGCGCATCGGCAATATCGGCTATAATTCGTGCGATTTCCTCGGCAGACGCGCGTTCATTTTGCTGGTTGTGTTCTTTGATGATTTGCCGCAGGTCACGCCCTTCAAGGAATTCCATTGCCATGTAATATAAATTGTCTAGCTGGCTGAACTGGTAGATCCCGACAATGCGTGGGTGATTCAAGCGCGCGATAGACCGCGCTTCCCGCAGGAAACGTTCGCGATATTCCTCATCAAAATCAGAGGCGACGAGATTAGGTTCAATCACCTTAATCGCGGCGTATCGATCGAGTTTTTCGTCATAGCCCCGGTAGACGCGCGCCATGCCACCAGAACCGATAGTTCCCTGAATAATATAGTCGCCGAGGTGTTTGCCAATCAGTGGATCGGTACTTGACATAATCAGAGTGCGCTTTCGCTAGGCGTAAATCCGGGGATGACCGAATTAATCACAACGTCACCCCTAAAACCAATCTATATCACATTATACTCACGAAACAAAAACAATAGAATGTAAATTCAAGTATAGCGACCTACCAGCACAAATCCAAGCATCGAATGTGAAATGTTGGGAAGCAGTTTGCAGAACATCATTCACGCTTTGATGCACAACCTGCAAACTATATAGATTTGTAGAATTTTCATTTCCATACCAGATAAACTCGATAAGATACGGTATACTCTGAAAAGAACAATCATCATGTAAATTGCCTTTCAAGGACAACTATTTACCTTGACACCATCACCCGATATTCCCGAAAAAGAACTCCGTGAACGTTGTGGCCCGTTGTTGGGGTTGGCAGCCGAAGAATCGCGACGTATGGGGCACAATTACATCGGCACGGAACATCTGTTTATTGCATTAACCCGCAACGAAAATGGCCCAACCGTTCATTTGTTACGACGCGCAACCCTTAACCCGCGGCAGGTGCGGAATGAAATTCGACGCGAAATTGGCATGTCCGATGGACAATTGGAAGAAGTGCTCCCCCTAACACCACGTACCGAAATGGTGCTGTCGCTGGCGATATTTTTGGCCGAACAAGATGGCGATCATCTGGTGCAAGAAAAACACCTGCTGATGGCAATCTTGCAAGAAGGTGAAGGCGTACCGGTACGAAAATTGCTCGATCTGGGTTTTGACCTCAATTTATGGTTACAACGACTCATCGCCGAAGATCAGGACGACCTCGCCCCGATTCTGCCAGACGATGGCGATATGCTGGATTTCTTCGATTCTGACGACGATTTTGACTTTTCCTCAGCAGATTTACTCGGCAGCCATCGCTCCGATAGTGGTTTTCATGTCGCGCCGACGCCACTGCTCGACAAGTATGGGCGTGACTTAACCGCCCAGGCAGCAGAAGGCAAAATTGGCCCCGCGATTGCCCGCGAAGAGGAAATTCGTGCCCTTGCCCGCACCCTTGCGCGCAGCAAAAAGAATAACCCGCTGCTGTTGGGCGATGCGGGTGTCGGTAAGACGGCTGTTGTAGAAGGGTTGGCTTATGCCGTTCATGCCGGGTCAGCGCCAAAATCGCTTAGTAATCGACGTATCGTGCAAATCGAAATCGGCACCCTGGTCGCGGGCACAAGCCTGCGTGGGCAATTTGAGGAACGCTTGATTGGCATCGTAGAAGAAATCAAGCGCGCAGAGAATGTGATTTTGTTTATCGATGAAATTCACACGATTGTCGGCGCGGGTGATACGATTGATAGTAATCTGGACGCCGCGAACATCCTTAAGCCCGCATTGGCACGGGGCGAAATCATGTGTATCGGCGCGACCACACACGAAGAATATCGACGCGCCATCGCGCAAGACCCGGC
>CAZTLI010000536.1:1501-3457 GCA_964614375.1 uncultured Anaerolineaceae bacterium | reverse complement strand
GCTGATAATCACCGCCCAGCGCAAACTATAGGCCGTATTTGCCAGCATCAACGCGCCAATGACCAGCATCGGAATCCAATCAAAAATCGTCGTCCAACAGAGACCCGTCCCGGCGAAGAACAGCATGAATATGAACAGCATGTTCATCTTGTCGTGCGGACGATAGCGCACACCGCTGCGATACGAATGTCGATAAATGGGATGATGCACAGGTGGATTTGCCAATGCCCGCCAGAACCGCCATGTCAGCATGAAACTGCCCCCCTAGCTGACCATACACTCTCGACAGCAAGGCGCGCCGTAACGATAAAACCGTGATGCGATTAGACTGTTTATAACGTATGGTCGAAATTGCTGGTTACTGCCTCTTTATACAAGCTGATTGGCGAAAATCCCCATTTCTTCCTGACCGATATTCAGGGTGCGTTTTAGTAAAGTCCATAGAATAGCAATCAACCCCTCCCGCACGAGGAAAAAGACGATGACACTGATAATCGGGATACTCACGGACGCGCCCCACGTTTGATGAATGCCTAATTGGGCGTAGAGAACCGGTAAGATAAAATAGGCGCAAATCAATGTGCAGAGGAAAATACCCACCTGTGCCGTGAGGAAAAATCCCAAAGCCCATATTCTGGCGTCGGCTTTTCGTCGTACATAACGGGCGCTCAAGACCCCAATGAGCGCAGCAACCACCGGCGTATGCAGCGAATCAATATAGAATGCCGCCATAAATACCAGCCCGTGAATAATCAAATAGAGTGATTCGCCCTGTGTGGCATAGTTCCGTGATGCAAAGACGGCAACGGCAAGCAGGACGACAATACAAACCAGAATCCCAATTTTATAGGCGAGAGATGGCACTTGATACCGCAGGATGTCTGTCGTTACCCCGTAATACACGCCATATAGCCCGACACACACCAGTAAATAAATGAATGAGAGGGATACCTCGTCACGACGAGGATAGGGTTGAAAAATGACGTAAATGGCAAGCGCTAACGCCATGAACCGGAGAATGACCTCGCGTTGATGGATGTAGCGCAGCAGACTGCGGTTGCGATAGAGATAACCGCTGCCAATCGCCCAGCTCGCGCCGAGAATCCCCGGAGGCGTGGTCGCCAGCAGTGACGTGCGCCGCCCTTCATGTTGTTCCGCAATGAGCAAGCTGATATTAATCACCCAGAGAATGCCGTTTAGTGTGGCTTTGAACACGGTATAACGCAGGACGAAGCCCACAATCAAAGCCAGTGGAAACAGCAGCACAAGCGCCATTGCGCCCAAAAAATTGTGCTGCATCTGCGTATTGGTCAGATTGAGAATGACGGTCATGACCGCAACGGCTGAAAGATAGGTGTAGAACGCGCGCCGGATGATGCCATTGAGTTGATAGTTGGGGTGATAAAATTGGCTGCCACCCCCTCGTTTAACTGTGCGCCAGAACAGTGGATGACGGGTGTAAGGTGTGTTCAATGCGTGCCATAAACGCCGCGATACCATGAGCAGTATCCCCACTATCCGATATGCACGACGACACCCGGCAGCATGTCGATGGAATAGGGCTGGTCAGCGCTGTGACAGGCCGCCCGCCACAACAACCGGATTGTGCCTTCGCGCAATCCCGCCATTAGAACCACGGTCAGCACAACCCGAATAAATTCTGCGAATGACCCCTCTATATGCAGCGCGCTATAAACTGTCGGTATCCCGAAGGCGTAAATTAAGCCTATGCAAATATAGGTCATGACCTGTAACAGTAAAAAGAGGATAATGGCGAGTGTGTGTGCCTCTATCCGGCTTTGGGCAATCGTGGGAACATGAATGCCCATGAGGACACCAAGGACAATAGATTGGATATGGTCAATGTATAATCCAGCAAGCACGGGCAGTGCCGAAAGTAAAATGAGAAACGCGCGTATGTCATAGGCAAGAAATAATCCACTGCTCCGCAAAAAC
>CAZTLI010000536.1:0-1491 GCA_964614375.1 uncultured Anaerolineaceae bacterium | reverse complement strand
CAAGACATCGCGACCCATCAATAGAATTGTAGACACGGATGCCAGCACGCCTAATCCCAAAAGCAGTTTGATAGCCTGATGTTGTTCACGAAAGCGCTGCTGACAGTGTAAACAGCCCACGCCGACCAGCCAGCGCCAACCCAGTGTGCCTTGTGAAGATAGGGTGAAGAGTTCGCCTGTGCCATTTTCGTGCATCTGCACGACGCGATTACTGGTATCGACAGCAGTGCGTAGGCCCAGTAATGTGCCGCTGGTGATGATGAACAGGGTTGGCAGCAGCAATCCCAGCGCCAATCCCGAGAGCACCAGTCCGGGCACATTAAATCGTAGAAACACATAGATGACACTCAGGAGGACGACCCACTTTAGCCAGTGTGGGGTGAGGGCGATACCCAATTTTTGTATATTGTAACGAACAACAGGGTGTCGCAGGGGTGGATTGATGAGTTTGCGCCACAATTTTACTGTATTCATCTGTTTGCTCACTACTACTAAAAACCACTAACAGTAAATCGTACACTCTAACAATGCCAGTTTCGTGCCCGTTATGCTCTGAACGATATGGCAAGATGGGGCACGGCGTCCAATTCTATCGCATTGAGGCGCTGTCGCAATTTGCGCCAGAGCAGCATAATCATCACTTCGCGCGTGCCGACGAAAAGCAGCAGACGGGTGATTGCCAGTAAGATATGCACACCCGTGCCTGCGATACCCAGACCCATCAGGCCATCGGGTATCAACACAAATCCGATGGCCCACGTTATGACATAAGCCACCATCTGCAATGCCAAAAAGCTGCCCAGGGCCATAATGCCCGTGTCGAAACGTTCGAGTCGATAGGTCGGTATCAACATGCCCAGTGTACTGCCAAGAATGATCGGTTGGGCGAAGTCCGCCACTATCGCGATCAGGAGCGTGAGGGCGTAGGTGAAGTTCATGATGTCTGTGCCCAGCTGGTTGGCATAAATTTCGGGTTGCAAGGCCACCGCCCGCATGACAACGATGAACAAGGTGATTGAAAGTATGGCAACCGCTAGTTTTACAAATAGCGCAAACAGTCGCAGCACATAACCAATCCCATGTCGATAGAGGTGTCCGGTACAGGTCGCCCAACCCATCCCTAGCGAACCCGTTGGAGTCATACACAACAGGTCATACGTCCCTTGTTGGCGTTCGCTGGTCATCGACAGACTGGCACTTACAGCACTATCCGCACCATAGAGGTTGCCAACCAGTAACAACCCAATCGGCAGCAAAGCGGGGACGAAACACAGTACCGGCAGCATCAGCGTTGCGCCACCGGTAATGATAAAGGGCACGATCAGGATTGCGAATGCCAGGCGCAGCAAGCCACCTGCGCTAAAATGGATGTCGCTTAATGGTGTATACAGGCGGCGTGCCGGCTGTGTGATGCGGCGATAGAGGGGATGGCCGCGTGGCGGGATATGAATGGCGTACCACAAACGAGATGTAATCATGTTAAGGCGCTAG
>CAZTLI010000535.1:0-3477 GCA_964614375.1 uncultured Anaerolineaceae bacterium | reverse complement strand
GCGCCAATGCCGTGCTCGATATGGGACGACCGGCAGCGGTGGTGAGTGGGGTGACGACGGATTATGTCGATAACTGGACGATAGGTTACACACCGCAATTTATCACCGGCGTGCATTTCAGTCGTGAAGACCGTATCGCGATGTCCCTCTCGCCGTATGGATTGGAAGGCACGGCCCCTATCTGGCGGGCGGTGATGCAGTATTTGCATGAGCGCAACGGCGTCCCACCGAACGATTGGGAACGTCCAGGAAATATCGTTGAACGGGTCGTGTGTGACCGTTCAGGCTTGTATCCCGGCCCGGACAGTCAATGCAGCCGTCGTGACGAGATTTTCCTCGCGGATGTGATACCGACGGCCTTCGATACCTACTGGCAGACCTTCCGCGTCAACAGCGATACAGGTCTACTTGCTACCGCCAATACATCCGCTGCCCTCGTGGTCGAACGCACCTATTTCGTGCCGCCGCCAAACGCAATGGAATGGTGGCAAGCCAATGGGCAGCCGCTGCCCCCCACACAGCACGATACGATTAGCGCACCCGACATTGTGAATCCGGTGCAAATCACGCGACCTGAAGACTTATCCTATGTCAGCGGGCAGGTTGAGATTTTTGGCACACTTGACCCAACCGACATGCAATACTATCAGATTGCCTTCGGCGTGGGCATCAATCCCAATAGCTGGCTGGAAATTGGCGGGCAACAAACCAGCTATGCGCCGGGGGTGCGCTTAGGCGTCTGGGATACCGCAGGGCTGGACGGTCTGTATACGCTGCGACTGACCGCGGTATTGACCGATGGCACACGCCAGGATGAATTTATTTATGTCACTGTCGATAACATCCCACCGACGATTATCCTTGAAGCAGGCACGCCGGGGCAAACCTTCCGCTTTGGTACGGATGATGTCATCCCCATTAATGCGCTTGTTAATGATAATCTCAGCATCGCGCGGGTCGAATTCTATGTGAACGAACAATTCTATGCGCCGGATGTCAGCGCACCGTTTGGCTTCGACTTTGAAATTACCCGTCCGGGTGTTGAACGCTTCCGCGCGGTGGTGTTTGATGCAGTGGGCAATCAAGCCACGGCTGAGCTTGAGATTGAAGTGGTGCGCTAGCATGATGAGGGTGAAGCATCACACTATAGATATGATGAGGGTGAAGCATCACACTATAGATATGATGAGGGTGAAGCATCACACTATAGAAAAGAAAACACCCAACAGAATGCCGGGTGTTTGTTTAAAAATATAGTGTGGTATAAAAATATTTGAATAATTTTTTTGGCGCGACGACATGACTATAACACGTCGTTTTGTAAAATGCAAGATTTACTTCAGATTTTGTTCAGACACGTTTCGACTTTCCCTGCTGAGATACTCTGGTAGCATGATGCCCATGCGAAAATTGCTCACGATCTGGCTTGTTTTGTGGTGTGGAATACCATCCGTCGTCGCGCAGCCCGACGCGCCCGCGATGACACTGGCACACATGCTGGATGTCAGTGTGCCGCAGCGTGTACTGGCGGTGAATGCCCCTAACGATTTACTGGCATCGGGTGATGATAATGGTGTCTTGACGTTGTGGGACGCACGCACCGGCGCAGCCATCGTCAATTTTGCTGGTGATGGTCGTCCTGTCAATCACCTCACATTCAGCCCAAACGGTTATGTAGTGGCGGCAAGCACCGATACAACCGTGACCGTGTGGGATGTCGCCGCGCGTCAACCTATCCTGTCTGTGGATAATGCTCCACGCACAATCACCGCCATTGCGATTAACCAAACAGGCGATTTATTGGTCATTGGGGACGCTGCGGGCGGGCTGCGCTTCTGGCACATTCCCACAAGTGTGGAACTCGGTCTGCTAACAAATTATGGCGGCGCGGTGATTGACCTGGCCTTCAGCCCCATCGAAGACCGCATCGCTGTCGCGGGCATAGATGGCACAATCTGGTTGTATGGCATTGATGAAAATATCTCGTTGACGGTGTTAGAAGGTCATAACACACCCGTCACTGCGCTGGTGTTTCATCCAATGGGCGAAACCCTGGTGTCGGCAAGTGAAGATACCCTCATCATCTGGGATATAGGCGATGGCAGTCAACGGGCCACGCTCACGGCTGCGAGCAGCGTCACCGATGTCGCTTTCACCAGTGACGGCGCCCGCCTATTAACCGCTGACCGTGATAGTCATGTTGCGCTCTGGCAGGTCAGCAGCGCCCAACTTCTGGAACAGCAGTCGTCGGGCATTGGGCTTAGCACCATCGCACCCTATGCCGCTGATACGATGCTGGCATCACTCGCGATTGATGGCACAATCCGCCTGTGGGAACTGCCCGGTACTGTGCCCACACTGGTCGCCTCTGCGCTAGGTGGCACGCGCACCAGCACATTCATTGCCGATACCTCGCCACGCCTAACGCGCCAGCCCGCAACTGTCCCGCAGGTCGATATTGATAGCGTCGCGCCGCCATCCAACCTCACCGGCCCGGCAATTTCGATCCCGACGGTGGGCATCAATTCTGGACTGACCGTATTTCCGCTGGATGGCGTCAGTTGGGCAATCGACCCCTGGGAACGCGCGGTGGGGCATTTGCAGGGCACATCGTGGATTAATGAAACGGGCAACATTGTGCTGGGTGGGCATTCCGAATTACCGGATGGACGGGCGGGAATCTTCCGCAATTTATACGGCTTGCAAATTGGCGATCCGATTTTTGTGTTGGATGCCAGTGGCAATGAACGGCGATTTATCGTCAGCGACATTCGGACGGTGAGTTATACTGACCTGTCGGTCGTCTATCCCACCAGTCAAACCCGGTTGACCTTGATTACCTGTGACATCCCATCATTCCAGCCACAGGCCAATTTTTACGCCGATAGACTGGTCGTCATTGCGATACCTGCTTGATGCAGCCAGACCATTTCGTCGGTATCTTAGTGGCATACAGGCCATTGGTAACAAACAAAAGGAAGCCATACGATGACCGCAATCATTCCCAACAGCCACAGAGACCTGTTTGTCCGTCCACTTGTCGTCACTTGCATCACACTCATGCCCGACGGTCATCCACAGGCGACGCCGGTCTGGGCATCGCTGCATGACAATCATGTCCTCATCAACACTGATGAAACATCGCAGAAATATCGCAATCTCAAAGCCGATTCCCGCGTCACGCTTCTGGTCGTGGATAGTGAAAATACCACCCGTTATATCGAAATACGGGGACACGCTGTTGACTTTGCAAGCGGCGCTGAAGGACTTGCCCATGCCGACATGCTGGCAAAGACGTATGCTGGACGGAAACACTTTGCCGAGATGCTGCCACCGGGCGCAGTTGACAACGCGCGCCGGGTTCGCATCACGATTGAAGCGCATCACATCAATACATCGGGGTAGAATGTGGTTCGGGACTCTGTGACGCTCCCCACGAATAAATTCTGGGGCTTCTGTTGCACGCTTGCCCCAACG
>CAZTLI010000534.1:0-3489 GCA_964614375.1 uncultured Anaerolineaceae bacterium | reverse complement strand
ATTGTGATATATGGTACAATGTAAAAATTAAGATTAACGCTGTTGATATGATTCATTAATGAGTGTTACACTATTTGTATATGATTATTGGTTTTGCATAAGGTATTTTATCGAACTCACGGGTTTTCAGTGCCCCACATTATCATCATCATCAAAATAGGACTGATAAGTACCCCGCTGTAACGACGTGGTTGCCTTATGTTGTCACCACCATGCAACAGTGGCTGGTGTGTTTAGGATAAATTAATGGCTGCTTATTTAGTTGTTGATATAGATGAATTGCTCCAACTTTTTTCGGGGCCAACCAGCGCAATAGATATTCAAGAATTCGCTGTTGGGTTGCGTGGTAGCGCGGCTTTGGCTGCCGGGTTGGTGAGCGCAGATCGGCTCAAGGCGATTGCCGCCGCCAATTGGTCTGCGTTGAATGATGATTCACGCCCCGAAGTACAGGCTATTTTTGGGGCTGCGGGTTATGAAATATTTGATGTCCCTCTCCGCAGCAGCCTGGCTGATGTGTTGATTATTCACTATTTCTCATATGACCCTGAGCCAGTTGATGAATTGATTTTGGCAACGACCAGTCGCGATTTGTTACCGCTGATACGCCGCATTAAAACGACCCGGAATGCACGCATTCGCATGTGGGGCACGACAGATATCCTGCAAGGGACGGAATTTGCGGAAGATGTCATCTTCCAACCGTTAGAATCGCTGCTGGGTTTCCAGACCAAAAATGTGGCGGTTTACATTGACTTTGAAAATATCGCCATCAGTCTGAATGAGCAGGGCTTTGTGGTCAATTTGGATCATCTAATTGACCGCTTTGTAATGCAAGCCAAGGCGCATGGTCAGGTTGTGACGATGGCGGCCTATGCGCCCTGGGGAAAACGCGGGACATTGCCACCGCTCGTAGATTCACAGGGCAGGGAAGTCGCTGATGATGCGCCAAGTCGATTGATGCTGGCGAGTATTGACCCGGTGTTCAATTTGCCGGGTAAAAATAGTGCTGATGTTCGTATTGCCAAAGATGTGATTACCGACTCAAGTCACACCGGTTCGGCCAATGTGTATATTGTTGCCAGTGGCGATAGAGACTTTAACGAGGTCTTGACGGCACTCCTCCAGCGAAATAAGCAAGTCATTGTCTGGGGTGTGCGTGGCAGCACCAGTCGCCAGTTAGAAAATCATCCGGGCGTGACGGTTGAATATATTGAGGATTTCACCAATCTTCAGACACATCAATCGCTGAGCGTGGCTACCGTCAGCGATGAAGCCGCCGATAGTTTTATCCCATCACAATGGTCGAGTGTCATCATTCAATTTGACCGGCTTGCAGAACAATTAGGTAGCGAAGACGTGCCGAGTCGTCAACTGGTTGACCAGTTGCAAGATGTGGGCGCGGTGGTTTCGCGTCCGCGCGGCGAAGACCTGGTTTCGCAGGCGATTTCGCTCGGCATATTACGGGTGGTTTCGACACGCGGCAACTTGTCGTTGAATGCTGACCATCCAGTTGTAGACAAAACCCGCCTGATTCGTGAGCGTATTGTGCGCCGTGTGGAAAATACGCTGAGTGTGCGTGGTTGGGAGTATGTCAACTATGGCTTTTTGCTCAAAGGGTTAGCGATGGACCGCGACCTTGACCGCCCCGGTTGTAATACGAGTGACCAGTGGCGGTCTCACTGGATTGATTGTTTGGTGCGAGAGCAGTTATTGGTGCGCGAACTTGTCCCGCATCGTCATAATCCCGACGATTTAGTGCCTGTGATTAAATTGCCGGATAGCCACAGTCCTATGGGCAGCCTGAATGACTGGGATTATATCCAACCCAATGATGAATCTGATATGGGTTGGGAAGGTGTGCCCATTGAAGAGCTAGACCAGATTGAACCCGAAACGGCGGCGATGGCGCGGCGGATTATTGTCAGTATCGAACAATTCACGAGTTTTCGTAATTTTGCCTGGTGCCCGCTAGGGAGTTTGCACCGTCGCTTGCGTTTATATGATACGAGCATGTCTTTTCAACGTGCGGTTGAGTATTTGATAGCTAATGGTGTAACAGAAGTCAAGGAATATCCCAATCCGCAGAGCGATTATCATACCAAGGGCATTTCGCTAAATGTTGCACATCCGCTCGCGCAACAGATCCTTTCCGAGCGGGATGAATTTATTCGTATCTTACTGCACTTGTATGATCAAAACATCATTGTTTCTGAGCAGAATATATCGCAATTTATCGGTGGTCACGAATGGAATCTGGAGTTGTGGTTTTCGATCATGGAAACTGAAAATGTGCTTAATGGTTTGCCCGGACGGGTGGGGCAGTATAGTCTATTTCGGACTCACCATACGGTCAACCTCGTGGCGGGCGATGCGCCGAACACAGACGATGCTGACTGAGCATTGGCAGTGTTAAACCATTCTGATATAATGCTGAGGTTTAATTGCTAGACCGATAAACCCCCTGTCCGGTTTATCTGGTGACACGTAGGTTCAGAAAGGGACGGTTACATGAGTCTGGAAAAGACCGAAAAAGAGTCCATTATCCAGGAATTTGCTCGACACACTTCGGATACTGGTTCACCAGAAGTTCAAATTGCGATTTTGACTCGACGTATTCAACAATTGACCGATCATTTACGCACACACAAACATGACCAGCATTCCCGCCGTGGTTTGCTAAAACTGGTCGGGCAGCGTCGGCGTCATCTCAATTATCTGATGCAGAAGAATCCCGATGGGTATCGTGAAATTCTTCAGCGTCTTGGACTACGCCGATAGGCTGATTGGTCTCCCCATTACCCAATGGGGAGATTGTTATATTAGGGTAGTGAAGCGGTTGGTCAACAACAAATGTGTAAAAACAGCGCAAAGGATTAACATAGGCATGTTGCGTTGTTCATGTTACAGCCGAGTTCGTACCCAGGTGATCGAATCTACGCCCGGTTACGCAGGCATTGGCGTGTGTGGCTAAACACAAGATAGACTTAGCCCTACAAGCCAGTTCCTGATGATCGGGCGTGTTTATTGATGGAGATAGAACTATGAATACTTCACATCGTTTCACCGCCTCCATAGGCGGTGAGGACATCATCATCGAAACGGGTAAACTTGCCCAGCAAGCAGGTGGCGCCGTCACGATTCAGCATGGCGACACGCTGCTCTTCTGTGCCGCGACGATGAGTAAAAGCGCCCGCCCCGGCATCGACTTTTTCCCTTTGAGTGTAGACTATGAAGAGAAACTGTATGCGGGTGGTCGTATTCCGGGCAGTTTCTTCCGGCGCGAGGGTAGACCCTCCGAAAGTGCAATTCTCGTCGCGCGGGTGATTGACCGCACACTGCGCCCCCTGTTCCCCAAAGACCTGCGGAACGAGGTGCAAGTGGTCTTAATGTCGCTAAGTCACGACAGCGAACATCAGGTGGATATGTTGGGGATTGTCGCCGCAAGTGCTGCGATAATGATTTCAGACATTCCCTGGGATGGCCCTGTTG
>CAZTLI010000533.1:0-3492 GCA_964614375.1 uncultured Anaerolineaceae bacterium | reverse complement strand
GAAATCCATAGTTGCAGTTTGCTGGAAGATGTCGGTGTCGAAGATGCCATGCGCGGCTTCTTGAACGCTATTCGTCCACGCCCGAAAAAAGGCATCGTGACATCAGAACAGCCATAAGCCAGTCCATCCCTCAGGGCACAGGGGTATCGGCTGTGCCCTGTGTTTTTTGTGGGCTGGTTGTACAATGGGTATAACCAGCCACCAGCGGGAAGATACCGCCCATGCAAAAACTCACTATCGAGTACGTCCTTGAAGGCAACCACATGGAAAAGGGATATAACTTCACATCCCCGACCAACGGGGTCGCCGATGAGGTCGTGAGTGCTATCTGGCGCGGGGCGATGCCGCGGGGCAAGGGCTGGCGCGACCCTGCGTTAGCGGGCGCCCGTTCGTTGAAGTGTATTGTGCTGCCCGGCGCGAAAGTGGCCTTTTCCGACGTGGTAGTTACCGCGATGCGCGACGAAATGGGACGCGGAGGCATTCGCCGGGCTGAGGTCACGATCATCAGCGAGCACGAATATGAGGACTATCTTCAGCAGCGCTGGGATGCCCTGCCGGATACGGCGCGTGATGCAGCCGACGAAAAGCTCAATTTCTGGCTATGGAAGCGCCTTGCCGATAAAGGTCTCGCCAAAGTGAAAGGCGATGCGCGTATTGCCCTCATTCATCCCTATCACACATCCGATAGCTGGCAGGCTGTCGAGGCGATTGTGCTCAAAATCATGATGGCGAACAAACGGGTACGCTTCTTCCGCGGTTGGGGCAAAATCAACGATTTCACCACATTGGCGCTGGATTTTCGCGATGAATCGCACCTGGTGGCGATTCCGCAAGATAAAGCGGCTGATCTGAAGCCAAACAAACAAATAGCTTTCATCAATCTTGATTAATTAAGCTGTCTTTGTACAACCTAACGGCTTTCTGGACTGCGACAAACGCATAACCGCGCTAGAATGACTCTACGCCTGTTATCTTTCACCAAGCGAGAGTTGATTGTCCTATGCCCTACATGGTTGAACGTCTCATAGATGAATCCATCATCGTTATCACCCTCCACTCCCCGATTGAGAAGCAGCACAATACCGCCCTCCTCGCGCAAACCTATGACATCGCAATAGAAATTAAAGACAAAGGGTTTGTCATCGTTGATGTGTCACGCATGTTGATTCCAGCAGAACACCTCGCCCAACTGTTGATCCAACTCTTCAAACGCGCATCCGGCGACTTTCACCATCTGCATCCTGTCGTCGTCGGTCAATTCAACTGGTGCGAATCGGCGCGCGTCGCCTTCAACCAACACGATTTCACCCGGAATGTCCCCTTATTCACGTTCCTATCGCAAGCCCTTACCTACGCCCGATGGCGCATCGCCAGTAAACGCACACAGTCTGGCACTGGTTTTGCCGCCGACGCCTCGACATCCGCGACCTATTAGCTTCTGACGGTATACACAGGGCTAAAGCCGCAAACACGGCGAAAAACCGTGAAGAACAGTGAAAAATTTAATCATACTGCTGCTTAAAAGGTAATTATTCACGCAACTATACATCTGTGTCGCTGTCTATCGGAAGGCAATCGGACAAGTCCTTCTTCGGCATTCGGCATAATGCGCTGACCCGCCCCAATAAAACATAAACGCGCCGACAAACGATCGGCGCGAGCATCATTGGTTTTAGGTAAAAAGCATTTCAGTTCGTGAAATGTGTGCCCGTTCAAAAACGGGTAAAAGTTGGGCTATTCAGTTGACATTCGTCAAGCTCAAGCATAGAGGTTGTGCTATCCTTCCACATTGTGAACGGATATTACCAGTATAACGCGCACCCGGCGCGCGTGCAAATTTTCCCCCCGATAGACCAGATGTTTTGTATACTTTGCCTATTCTGTGACCGTTTCCAGCGATTCGAGATAGGCCACGACCTCATTCGCGCCGCCGTGTTTGGCATGGACAATCAGCGGGATGCCATGTGCGCCGGGGACGTGCCGCGCTTCGGGGAACACGTTTAATATCGCTTTCACCAGTTCCAGTTCATTGAGCATCGCGGCGATATACAGCAAATCCAGTTGCGCGCCCTTGCTGATGAGGTATTCGGCGATGTCCCGGCGTCCCATGTGTGCCGCAGCAGTCAGGCCGCTTTCCCAATCACCATCACCCCAATCAATGGCGGCATTGACCAGCATTGGTTCGTCTTCGACCAGTTCCTTGAGTCCATCCAGGTCACTATGCGCTTTGGTCACATAGTCATGGACGGTGACGGGGTTCAAGGTGCGCTTGCGTTTCATATGATAGACTCCAGTTCATCAAGATTACACCTCTTCCAGTGTATCCGAAGTCGGCGCTGAAAACTTCTTCAAAATTGCGAATTTCGTATTTGAACCATAGAGGCGCAGCGTAAAGACAAGAGCGGAAAAGATTCAACGCAAAGGTCGCAAAGGGTAAGGTTAAGGATGCCTGCGTTGACCTATACGCTCACTTGCCACTATTTTCTAAGGGAGGGAGGCACAAAGGGCAAAGCGCGCGCACTTTCTCCAAAATCTGGCGACTGCGCGTGTCAGCGTTTTCGTAGTTAACGCTCCTTGACTCTTTTTGCTCTTTAACTCTGCGTTACGTTTCGATCATTACACGTTGCGACCTTCGCGCCAGCGCGTCGTTGTGTTTAATGTTTTGCTGTGGACAATCCCATCGGGTTGTCCCTACAGCGATTTTTCATCCGCATAGACGGCGCGGGTGAGGGTTGCCCATTCTTCGAGTGACAGCGTTTCGGCGCGGCGGGTGGGGTCGATTCCAGCGTGTTGCAGATAGTCACGCGCGACTTTCGATTTCACGCCCAGACCGCCGCCGATGGCATTTTTCAACTGCTTGCGCTTCATGCTGAAACCGGCGCGCACCACCTGAAAGAAGGCCTGTGGACTCGGCACATGGACGGGTGGTTGGCTATAGGTGTCAATTTGCAGCAGGGCGCTATCGACATCGGGACGAGGCCAGAAGACGCCGGGTTTCATGCGCGTGACAATCGTCGGTTTGCCATAAAATTGCACACTCACCGCCAGCAAACTCAAATCGCCCGGTTCGGCACAAATCCGTTCCGCCACTTCCTGCTGAACAGTCAGAATCAGGCGGCGTGGGCGCCGGGGGGCTTCTAGCAAATGGCGCAATATCGCGCTGGTGATGTAATAGGGCAAATTGGCGACGACGACAAATCCGCCATCCCCCACCAGACTGGGAATGTCGGTTTTCAGCACATCGTTAAACACCAGATAGATATTACCAAAGGGCGCAATCTGGTCTTCAATGACCGGGCGCAGGCGTTCATCAATCTCAATCGCGATGACGTGCTGGGCGGCGCGTGCCAGTTTGACCGTGAGCGCGCCGGTGCCGGGGCCAATTTCGACCACCGTATCGTCGGGCATCAATTCCGCCGTCGCCACGATTTTTTCCAGCATGTTCGGGTCGTGGAGGAAGTTCTGTCCGAGGCTCTTTTTGGGCATAATGTC
>CAZTLI010000532.1:0-3505 GCA_964614375.1 uncultured Anaerolineaceae bacterium | reverse complement strand
AACCGGGAATGCGGACGTTCCTCATCATCTGGGCGGGGCAATTTGTGTCGCTGGTCGGGTCGGGACTGACCAGTTTTGCGCTCGGTGTCTACATTTTCCAGCAAACGGGGGATACTGCGCCCGTCCTCCTCATCTGGCTGTTTTTCACGCTGCCGAGTGTCATCCTATCGCCAGTGGCGGGCGTGCTGGTGGATCGTTGGGATAGACGACGGGTGCTGATTGCCAGTGATAGTGCGGCGGCGATGGGGACGTTGTTCGTGGCGGCGCTGCTCATCGTTGGGCGACTCGAAATCTGGCACATTTACCTCTCGACGGCGGTGGCATCGGCGGCAGGCGCATTTCAGGGGCCAGCCTATGGCGCATCGCTCGCTTTGCTGGTCGATCAGGAGCAGTTGGGGCGTGCCAACGGACTTTATGAACTGGCACAGGCCGCGTCTGGCATTGCTGCGCCGGTAATCGCGGGGGTATTGTTGGGAATGATCGGTTTGGGTGGCATCATATTGCTGGATGTCGGCAGTTTTCTATTTGCCGTCATCACGCTGCTGCTGGTGCATATCCCCCGCCCCGAAGTCAGCGCCGATGGTCTGGCGGCGCGCGGCACAATCTGGCAGGAAGTGCGCGGTGGCTGGCGTTTCGTGGCGACCCGGCGTGGACTGTTGGGTTTGATGGCATTGGCAGGTGCGATTAATGTCGTCGGTGGCTTGGCGGAGGTGCTGGTGACTCCGCTGGTGCTGTCATTCAGTGATGAGGCGTCGTTGGGCGTCGTACAGGGGTTAGGCGGTGTGGGTTTTTTCATCGGCGGATTGGTCATCAGCGCGTGGGGCGGCCCCAAACGGCGGATTCGCGGGGTGCTGATTTTTGAACTGGTCGCGGCGACGATGACTATGGCGCTCGGTTTGCGGGCATCCGTCGTGATGATTGCGCTGGCGTTTTTCGCCCTGCACTTCACCTATCCCATTCTCAGCACCTGTCACCAGACCATCTGGCAGACGAAAGTCCCAACCGATATGCAAGGTCGGGTCTTCGCGCTGCGGCGGGCGATTAGCTGGCTGCCTGTTCCACTGGCACTGCTGCTTGCCGGGCCAATCGTGGATAATATCTTCGAGCCGTTGATGGCGACCAATGGCGCGCTGGCAGGCAGTATCGGGCAGTGGATTGGCGTGGGCGACGGACGCGGAATCGCCCTGATGATTATCCTGTGTGGGATGCTGAATGTCGTCGCGGTGGCGACGGCCTATCTCTATCCGCGCGTGCGCTATCTCGAACGCGAACTACCGGATAGGGTCGAATCGTCTGTGAAAGTAACCGCGTAGACAAGCGTAACCCATAGGGACGAGCCGATGTGCTCGTCCAATAAGTATTGAGGTCGTGGCCTGTATTACCCAAAAACCTCTTTTCCTGGTTCGCGCTTTGCCTCTTTGTCACGCTCTGGCTTTTGCCAGCGGCTCACTCAATAATCACTGCCGCCACCCCCACCGCCGACAATCGCCACACCCGCGCTCGCGCCGATTCGGGTCGCGCCCGCTTTAATCATGGCCTGTGCATCATCCCGACTGCGGACTCCGCCCGATGCTTTCACACCAATCGCGGGGCCGACGACCTTCCGCATGAGTGCCACATCCTCGACAGTCGCGCCGCCGCCACCAAAGCCGGTGCTGGTTTTGACAAAATCCGCGCCCGCCTGTTTCGCGATTTCACAGGCGATGACCTTTTCCTCATTCGTCAGCTTGGACGTTTCCAGAATCACCTTGCACAACACACTGTGCGCGTGGCAGGTCTTGACCACTGTCGCGATGTCGTTATAGAGCGCCTTCAGGTCGCGGCTTTTGAGATTGCCGACATTCAGCACCATATCAATCTCGGTCGCGCCATTCTGGATGGCAAGCTGCGCCTCGTATGCCTTCACTTCGGGGAATGTCGCGCCCAGTGGAAAGCCCACGACAGTACATACCGCCACATCGCTGCCTTTGAGCAAATCGCTGCACAGCGGCACATAGGCACTGTTGACGCATACCGACGCAAAATGATATTCGCGCGCCTCCCTACAGAGCTGGGCGATTTCGCTGGCGCTGGTATCGGGCTTGAGCAGCGTGTGGTCGATGTACCGGGCGAGACTCAAATCGCTGGGAATGTAACCCAATGTCGAGGAGATCCGTCCCGCGCCATGTGCGACGACCTTCTTCACCCGGTCTGTGCAATGGCGCACACAGCGACCATCCGGGTCATGTTGACAGCAGTCCCCCTCGCCCGATGATGGCGCAGTCGTGCCATCGGTGTGCAGCTTCGCCACCACCTGCTGCGTAATCTGGTCTACTAAACGCTCAAATTCTGTGTTGGTTAGTTTTTTCGACATTGTGTTATACCTGATATAGGGCCGGTAGGGGCGAGTACGCGAAACGCGCTTACACGAAATGCCCTTACGCGCCCCTACGCCAAATTATTTTCAATCACTTTGCGAACGATACTGCTTTTCGATTGCCATGATTTTATCCACACGGCGGGCATGACGACCACCGCCAAAGTCCGTCGTCAGCCATGTTTGCACGATTTGCTGCGCCAGACTATCGCCAATCAAGCCCGCGCCTAAGGTGAGGACGTTCGCATTGTTGTGTTCGCGGCTGTTGACCGCTGTCGCTTGATCGTAACACATCGCCGCCCGCACACCCGACACTTTGTTCGCCGCCATGCACGAGCCGATGCCCGCGCCGTCGATGATAATCCCGCGCCATGCCCGCCCACTGCTGACCAACTGCGCCACTGCCAGCGCAAAATCGGGATAATCGACACTGGCGCTGCTGTCTGTCCCGCAGTCAATGACCGTGTATTGGCCTTGCAAAGCCGTTTTGAGCATCTCTTTCATACCATAGCCACCATGATCTGCCCCAATTGCGACCACGCCAGATGCAGCCGACGCTTCAGCCGCATGTCCACCGCGCACAATCGTGATGCGGCGTTCGAGGGCGCGATCTTCTGCTAAAGGCGTGATGAGGGCATTATCAGGGACGGTCAATGTGCCGCCGTCGGGAACGGCATTCACCGCCTCTGCATCAATCACCGGGCGATTGACCTCTGAGGGGTTGAGATGACGGCGCAGCGAACGTTCGACTGCGCGACGGATAGGGTCTTGCTCTGCCATAGTGTCTCCATCATGTGCGTTATGGCGTCAAGTATACCAACAAATGGCGTTATGGGGTGACGGTAATCATCGGCAGGCTGTAGGCTTCGGCAGGGTCACCGGGAACGTCGGCGTCCATCACGGGCAGACGTACCCCGGTCTCATAATTATACAGTCCTAGCAAAATCCGGTAGCGGCCTGCGGGCAAATCCGGCGGAATAGACAAGTCAAATATCGGGCTGATAAGGGTCTCGCTCGGCTCAATCCATGTCGATGTCGGGCGGGCGTCGATTCCGGGTGTGCCGTCCACCTGTGATAGGGGCGTCCATTCGTCCAATGGCACGAGATGGATGAACAGCGAATAATTCAATGGCGGTGGCGATACCGCAT
>CAZTLI010000531.1:0-3519 GCA_964614375.1 uncultured Anaerolineaceae bacterium | reverse complement strand
GACATCATCGGTATGGTAATCTGGCTGTTGACCCTCGGTATAGTAGGGATGTAATCCGGGTCGATATTGATGTCTGTCTGGATGTCGGGCGCACGGGTACGCATCACACGACTAACGATACCTCTATCCGCAGGCCAGACAAGACTGTCTGTGCCATCTGGATAATGTTCGGGTTTATAGCCGTATTTGGCCACGATACGAAGCTGTGGTTTTGGCGATTCCTCGATCATACCCAACGCACCCGCGCTGGCGCCACTGTTGGCGACAGCCCATTTCACTGTAATTTCGGCAACCTGTGTTAAGTCCAGCGCGCGGTTGAGTTCGTGATTAATACGGTCAAGCGTTTCCAACTCTTGCAGACGCCGGGTTAACTCACGGTCTGTCGATTGCAGCAAGCGGGCATTTTCGATGGCGATAGCCGCTTGACCCGCGAACGAAGTCAAGAGTTCCACATCTTGATCGACATAAATCGTGCCGTCTTTCTTATTGAGCATTTCCAGCACACCGACTACATTATCTTTGGCGATGAGGGGCACCGCGAGGAGCGAGTTGGTATGCCATTCCGGGTCGTCTTTGACCTCACCTTCCCAAAGCGGGTCGCTGGCTGTATCATTCACAATCTTCGGATCACCTGTCTTGGCGACGTTACCCACAATGCCATGACCGGCCTTGATTCTCGATCCAACCAGGTCTTGACCAGAACCACCAACCACCACCTTAAATTCCATATCACCGCTGCCATCGTCTGCCGACAGCAGCAGCGAACCCGCCTCAGCATTGAGAATTTGCACGGCACTGGACGTGATGATGTCGAGCATTTTTTCCACGTCCGACTCAGTTGCCACAATTTGGCGGTTGATGTCGCTTAGGGCACTAAGCTGCTGGGCACGCCGGCTGGTTTCGGCAAAGAGTTGGGCATTGTTGAATGAAGTCGCCGCTAATGCCCCAATATCGCCGAGGATTTTGAGTTGATCATCATTAAATGGATCATCGGCTGTAGTCCGTGCGACCGCAATGATACCAAGTGTGTGTTGACCTGCGATGAGTGGTACGCCCATCCATGCGCGTGAGTTCGGGTCTTCAAGCCGACCGCCGAGGTCTCGTTGGTCGATGACTTTGCTGTATTCATTGACGCGGACAGGTTGCGCCGATGTAATCACTTGACTGAATAAATCGCGCCCAATCGCCCACCGCTTATTCTCCTTGTCCGTGATACGCTCGTCGTACTCTAAGAAGAAGGCAAAATACAATTGATTCACTGCCGGGTCACGCATGGCAATATAGAAGTGCGGGGCGTCAATCAATTTATTGGTCTGGGCGCTAATCAGTTCTAGCAAGTCGTTGAATTCGATTGTGAAGTTAACCGCTTGACCCACCTGGCTCAACACGTCTAACTCCCGCACACGACGTTGCAACGAGTCAATGACCTGAGCACGCTCAACCGCGATAGCCATTTGCCCGGTGAGATTGTTGACGAAACGAATTTCCTCAAAATCGTAGCGATTGATACCCGATAATGGTGGCCCGATGCAGACAAAGCCGTTCAACTGTTCTGTGCCACCCAAACCGACCAGCACCATCGCCCGCAAGATCGTCAACCGTGCCCGATCAATTCGCATTTCATTGGGCCAGGGTTGTCCGGGTTCGAGGTAGACGGCGAAATCTTCCTGCCGCAAAACGATGATAACACCACTGTCGTTGTTGAAACGGATGTCGGTTTCGGGGCGTGGGTCGCCAAAAGCCACATAATCGGTACTGCGGCGGTCTGGTAAGAAAATGAATGTGCTCGACGGCGCGATGGTCTGGTCAAGCACACGCCGATATTCAAGGATGATGGCGCTATAGGAGGTGAGTGAAGTCAGGCTTTGTCCAAATTGTTCCACGTTTTCCTGATAATTGCGCCGTACTCTGAAAAAGACTTGATCAATGCGCTGTTGCAGGCTCGTTCGCACAGGCAAGAACAAGATGGCGATGATAAAAATCGTCACTGCGATAAGCAAAGGGTCATCGGCTCGAATGGTATTTTGTGTGAGGAGGGTAGCGCCCAGGACCAGCAAGAAATAGCCCGTGATGAGCGCCACCATCATAATATTGTAGGTGATGCCGCGACTGATGATTTTGTCGGTATCAAAGCGCCGATATTGTAATACCGCATAACCAATACTTGCCGCAGGCGTAATGAAGAACGGCATGGTCGATTCGACGCTAAAGGGCAGCACCACCGAACCACCAAGCCCATTCAATACCCGACTGATAAGCCAGATGGCGGACGGGATCAGTACCAGTCCGATACCAATAATCAACGTATTACTCTGGTCACGAATCGTCGGCGTGCTGGCAGTGCGACGTTGAGCAATCTGACGTGCGAATAACACAATTAAACCGCCAAGTGCGGTCATGGTCGCGATTTGGGCGGGAATGCCAAAGTCGCGCACACTCATCGTATTAAGATTGAGGATGACGAATGCCCCAATTGCCACACTCAGCGCAAAAGGAATGAAGCGCGTAATTTTCCAGCGGTAGACATAACCAATGGGTACGGGGAAGATGAGTGCTAACGTCACTAATCCGCCACCAAGCAGCGCAGATGCACCGAGCCAGATAGGGGTTAACCGGCGCACATTGCCGAGATCGAATACCCCGGCCATAAAGATACTGAGCAAGAGACAAACGACTGCTGCCAGAAGTGCCGTCCGCTGATTAGGACGATAGCGCAATATCGCCAATCCAATGCCAAATACGATCAAACCCGAAATAAAAGGTAAGATGAAATAGGCTAGAAAATCGGTCTCCGGGAATTGTTGCAGCGTATAGCTGATGTGACACGTCGCTAAACCATTTACAGGCGTATCACAATATTCGGGAATAGAGTTTCCCGGCGCGATAATACGGGTGAATGTGACGTTAATCGTGCTTTGGGGCGAGAGACCATCTATTGTTGTCTGGAAATTTTGCCGGGCAGTCACATAATCGGCGCTGTCTGTGCTGAGGGGGACATCATTAATCGCGATAATATGATCCATGTGGCGCAAGCCCGCATCCAACCCGTTCCAGGGGCTGACATTCGCGCTTACGGGTCGCCCTGCGTCTATGACCATCGTTTGCGAGACAATCGCCCCGAAAAATGGTTTACTGCGATAGTCCAATGCCATCAGCAAATATACAAATAACAGGATGGCGGTCAAGCCCGCTGCGAGAATGGTTAACCCCAACAAGACGGGATGTCGAAAAGCCACTTGCTGCGTTCTATCGGAGCGTAAAACCCGGTTTGTGTTGCTTGTGGTGGTCGATGCAGCACTCATGAGACGCCTCAATTTCAATGACCAGACGATAGACGCGATATACCTCACGTCAAATTACACAGCTAAGCTGTTTTCAGATAATTATTTTATCATAGCCTGCCAAACATTAGTGTACGTATCCATTTGTGTTTGGTTTGATTTGTGTTTAAACCCGTTAATTTCTAACGCTTATATAGATTGTATCGCGTTTCTATTGGTTTGCAGATTGAGATAAAGG
>CAZTLI010000530.1:0-3524 GCA_964614375.1 uncultured Anaerolineaceae bacterium | reverse complement strand
CCGGGAAAATCCAGACCGCACAGGCGCTGGGTTTTGATGGTGTGGAATTCGACGCGACAGGCTTGCGTGACCGTGTGCCCGAAATCGTGACCGCGTTGGGTTCGACGGGCATTCATGCGGCGGCGGTCAATCTGGGGCGGCGTGATGGCTATATTGCACCTGATTTGCCCACGCGCGAGCGTGCGATTAGTGCGATGCGGGTGGCGATGGCGGATTCGGTGGATATTGGCGCGAATCGAGTCATCTTCGTCCCGCACTATGGCGACGCCAGAATGCCCGACCTCACGCCGTATAAATCACCCATCGAATTGGCGGCGGAAATGATGGTCTGGCTGCTGCGGACGGTCAGCGACCTCGCCTATGCCATCGGCATTGACCTGTATATGCAGCCCCGTCGCGAAGCAGACACCCATTTCATGAATCAACTGCGACAGGCGGCCTACTTCCGCAAGAAAATCAAAGACCATCCCCATGTCAAAATCGCGCCACATCTATTCCACCTGATGCACACCGAAGCTGATGTGATGACGGCCCTACGCGAACACAGCAGCGGCATTGGGTATTTGCACATTGCCGACAGCGGCGGTGGACTGCCCGGAACTGGCACGATAGATTATGCGGCACTGGCGGAAACCCTGCAAGCGATAGACTACGACGGCTGGCTGACCATCGCCTGCGACGACCTCATGCCAGACCGCGACTCACTGGCGGCGTGTTTGGCGCTGCTGCGTGAACATGGTTTCAGGTAATCACGTCACAAGCACAAAATCAAATGTCGCTGCTTGTCCATCGGCGGTGGTTTGCACGTCCATTTCGAGTTCGGGCGCGTAGATGCCATCGCGGGCGTTATCGGGTTCATTAGGGAAATAGAGCTGAGTCGTCAAAATGGGGCCATTCGCCGCTTGCACTTTGACGTGGATATGGCGCGTGCGTCCGGGATAGAGGCCGGGCAGAATCGTTTCTAGTGTATAGCGCCCGTTCGCGTCCGTGAATTGATGCCCACGCAGCAAATAGCCCACATTGTCGTAATTGCCCGCGTCATCACAATGCCAAAAATCAACCAGCGCGCCCGCAATCGGTGTGCAGTCTGTAGCGAGTACATATCCCGTGACCAGCAGCGGCGTGCCCGTGAGTCCCGGTTCAATCAGTGATGTGCGTTGGGGCGAATCGGGCGTATAAAATGGCCCTTCGGTCTGGGCGATGGTTGGGTCATCGTCATCATCGTCACAGGCGGGGGTGGGTGGCAGGGTCTGGACAGTCGTCGTGTCGTCTTCTGGCGCGATACCCGATAAGATTTCATCCAGTGTGCGACCACCACAGGCCGCGATGACTGCCGCAACAGGCAAAATCAACAGCCGAAACAGAAACGCTCTCCGTACACGTCCCCTGGATTGCACCATATATCTCGCTCCTCATCACTCAACGGTCTGCCCCCACGCTGTCTATCCTACTTGAAAATGCCGCTGCAAATGCAACCGAACTGTAAAATCTGCCGCGCGAAGTGCTGGCAACCTGTGAAAAATTTCCAAATTTTTGTTTGCAATGAGTTTTGAAATTGTTTGCGAATTAGTTCTATCTTAGAATTATCACGGTGAGGGGAGTTGAGCATCTACTCCACATTTATCAACACAATAAAATAGGACAACACATCTATGTGGAAACAAATCAGTTTCGTGACTGTTGCGATTCTTACGCTGGCAGTGCTGTTGGCGTTCGTGGTGACACCTGCCCATCTGCAAGACCGCGACCCGCGCGATTATTATCCTGACGGTTGTACATACGACAATAACCAGTGGCTGCGCGCGCCGCAGGCCGAAGAATTTGTGTTGACGCGCCTGAATCAGTGGCGGGTTGCGCTGGGCGTTTATCCCTTGCAGCGCAATGCCCAGCTTGATTTGATTGCCGCGCAGCAGGCGAGTTTCATCGCGCCCAATGCGCCCTTTGGCGATGACCGTTTCATTGCGGAGGGGGATTTCAGCGCGTGGCACACCGACGTACTCGGACAGGGCATTGATTCGCGTCTGGAACGCAATGGCTGGCCTGTTTATGATACGGGGCGGATTATCGGCGCGGAAATCGCAGCCTATTTCCCGGATGTCAGCGGCGCGATAAATTTCTGGCAAACATCGTCCGTCCACAGCACCACCGTTTCGCGTCCCGGTTTGCGTGAAGCGGGCGTGTATGTCATGTGCTGGCGCGGCTGGCTGCTGCAATATGTCGTCATGGCGAGTCGCCCGAATTACGTCGCCGTCACCTATGACCCCTATAGCAACGCCCTGTTTTTGACCGACGAATCCAGTTCCTTCCTGCTGCCGAATCGGGGTTTCCGTCCCGATTTTGTGCAGATACGGGATTTAGGCGGCAATCGCTTGCATGAAGCGGAATGGCTCATCTGGAATGAGGTCGTGCAACTGCCCCCGAACGCCCCGGATCGTCTGGTCATCGCCTTTACCGATGGCGTGACGGTATTGGAGACAGAAATTGACATTAATCGGGATCGCACCTTCCCATCGCAGCCGACACCGACGCCAATTCCAACCAGCACACCGACACAAATGCCCACCGTCGGGCCATCACCCACTGTATTTGTGCCCGCGCCGACACTCGTGCCCAGTCCGACACCGCCCCCCAACAACGGTGATAACTATGACATCGCCATCTATTACAACGAAGACTATGTGACGATTGTCAACGAGTCCGGGCGATTTGCCAATCTACAGCCAATGGCGATTGTGTCCGAAATATTGCCGCCGTTCAGTCGGGGGATGAGCTTCTTCGCGCTGCCCTACATCGAGGATGGGGGTGATTTAGAGAATTTCGCGCCGGGCGCCTGTGTACAAGCCTTTTCCAGAGCGCGTTACGATGGGCCGGGACGCAATCCAACCAGTTGTACCAACCGCGTGGCATGGCGCAGTGCCCTGCGTCCGGGTGAACGTTTCTGGCTGCGGCCTCGTTTTGAAATTACCTATGGCCTGCAAATGATTGCCAGTTGTTCGGGATTGCAAGTCCGCGATGCACGCATGGTCTGCGGCTTTGACCTGCCCGAATCGGCATTTGACAATTAACCTGCATCGTCAACACGCGCTATCAACAGGGCGATTCGTGATGAGTCGCCCTGTTTTATTTCAATCGCCCGCGCAGATAATCAAGCGCAACCCGGTCAATGAAGTCTGGTTGATTATCCAGACTCCAGCGTTCCTCTAAATTTTCATTGCCAATCAATGCCCAGAAAGCCTGTTTCGCCTTGTCGTCCCAGTGGTCGCTGGCTTCACCCGCATCATAACCCTGCGCCGCCAACATCGCCGTCAGTTCGCGCGCGAGGTCGGCGGTGATGGGCAGCTGGTTAGCCGGGTCGGGCGTGCCGAAGAATAGATGATGAATGTCCACCACCTGTTGCAGACGCTTCACCGGGTCGGGGTCATCATCGACGCGCAAATCTAGGTAGCGGTCATTGTCGCCACCATAGCCACCATTCGGACGTACAACCAAAAGCGCCGCCGATTGTTTGCCGCGTTTATCGCCAC
>CAZTLI010000529.1:0-3557 GCA_964614375.1 uncultured Anaerolineaceae bacterium | reverse complement strand
CGTTGGGGCAAGCGTGCAACAGAAGCCCCAGAATTTATTCGTGGGGAGCGTCACATAAACCAACCGGCATCAGGCAGGGAACATAAAATCCCACCTGACGCGCTTACCCAAACTATAAACCAACGGCAAATTGCGACGCAGTGGTGAATGTCATTCAGAGCAGGTTATGTTTAGCAGAAGAGGGTAGAATCATCACCGCTGCGACATCATTGGAAACATCCGTGTCGCAGCGGTTGAATTGAAGAGACACTACAAACTGTGCTATAGACCCAATTTTTCCGCCACATCCGCGATTTTGAGCTTGTACATCCGCTGTTCTTTGTAGGGCTTAAAGCCGAGACGGTCATTGATGGACAGCATGGGCGCGTTGCTATCGGCATTATTGGTGGTGATGAAGCGGAAGTCGGGATAGTGTTCCTGAATATAGCGCAGCATGGCGGCTTTCAACCACTTGCCCAAACCACGCCCGCGATACTGGTCTTGGACACCGGTCAAGAGTTGGGCGATGCGGTACGGACGTTGGGGATTGTACTGAATTTCAGTCAGGCCGCTGATGTCGCCATCCGGTTCGCGCGTGACCATCGTCGTCCACACATCGCCCCGATTTGCCGCAATTTCATGATTCTGGCGCAAGACCTCTGGCGTGAATGAGGTTTGCGTACCTTCCAGTTCACCCAGTGGCTGTTGATTGAAGACTTCGGTATACAGCGCGCTATAGGCTTCCATATCATTTTCCAGCGGGCCTTGATAGGTTTCAATTGTCACACCCGGCGCGCGACCCGGCCCTTCGCTGTGCCACTGGTGTATCATGTCCCAATCGACATCTTCTGCATACAGGCGATTCTCTTTGCCCACAATCGCCACAGTACCGCCATAATGTTCGGCGAAGGCATGTCCAGCCGGTGTTTCGGCATCCCCCTGTAACAGCACAATATGGTCGCCCCGCTTCTCGCATTCTTCCGCAACCAGTTGTAACAGGCGCTTACCCAACCCCTGCCGCCGATGACTCTTCGCCACATCAAGGGTCACGATAGCCATGATTTTCTGCTGTTCATAATCGGGCGAGTCGGGTTTTGGGAATCCCGCGAGCAGAGTCCCAACGACAGTGCCATCGCGCAATTGTGCATTGCGGACTGTGATTGAAAAGTGCGGATGCTGAGACATCATCGCCATCGACCTGCGGCGCATTTCACGCGGTGGCAGCGGGTCATCGGGATTGGCCTCCTGGAAAATAGCATCCCGATAGGTATGTAGCTGGTCCCATTCGGCTTCTGTCGCGGTGTGTGGATTGAAATCCGCTATCTGAATCGCTTGCACACGCATAATTTCTCCTTAATGGTCAACTTCTATGAATTGGATACCTGCTATACGTATGAGAGACGAAAACGGTTCAGGGGCCAGCGCGCGCATAGATCGGTTGGGTTGTTGTAGGGCGACTTGTGCGGGTGATAGCGATGACTAAAGGCGTTACTGCTTCGTGCCGTTGCGACGGGTTTGACGGCGCACCGGTTGGGCGACACAATCGCGCACCAGTTCTATCGCATTGAGGATAAATCCAGCGTCGCCCTCGTCAAAATAACGATGAATCAGGCGGCGCGTATTGGGCAGCAGCGTTTGGAGGGCGGGGGAATCGGGTGCGAGGCGTTGTCCCGATGATATGGCCTTCAGATAGTGGTCGAAGGGTTCGTAGAGGTCGTCGCCAAAACCCAATTTATGAATCAGGGGTTCAATCGTCTTGATGCGGTAATGCTCCGCAATTTCGACAATGCCCGCTAAATCCGCGACCTGCTCCTCATAAATCGCCAGCACATCTAAATCGCCCAGTCCGATGAAGAAGGGGCGGGTTTTCTCGATAAACTTCTGGGCATGATCAATTTGCTCGGTTGTAAATCCCGGTTCGGGTTGTTCGATGTATTTGAGCAGCGTTTGCCCATAAACGAGTTGGGTTTCGTATTCGGCGCGCTGCACCAGTGCCCTGAATATGGCATCGGGTATGACTTGCGCGCGGATGTAGGGGTAAATCCACAGGGCGGTGCGGGTTAGCAAACGCAGCGGCATCACCGCCTGAAATACCAAGCGCGTTAAATGGCTGGTTTCGGGCGCGATTTTATAGTGTTCCGCCACCATTTGCACCACTTGCGCGGGGATTTCGTGGCGGCAGTCCAGCAACTGCACTTGACGCAGCCGCCCGTGAATGGTGGTGTAATGCACATCTTCGATGAGGACGGGCACAATCGGGATTTTATGCGCCAGCGCCGTCGCCCATTCATAGGTTACAATCGGTGATGTGACCGCATGGCGTGAAATGACCACCAGCACCGCAAAGGCCGATTGCAACATCGTTTCGATTTCGCCGCGCCAGACCCGCCCATTCTCGATCTGCGTATCACGCAGGTAGGGCAAATTGGCCTGCTCCAACATCTGGCAAATCTGTTGGACATGGCTGTCATCTTCGGGGCAAAAACTGATAAATACATGCGACATAGCGATACCTCGGCCCAAGCCGTCGCTTGACCGTGCCTCAATTGTAGATGGAAGTGGGCAATCGTGGGACGGGAAATGCTTTCAAAACCGTTTGTGAGTGGTTTGAATTTTTTAAAGTTGCGGGCAGCATGGGTTTATGAGGCTTATTTCTGCCAGGTGCGGATGAAATTAAGTGCCCTGCGATAGGGTTTCAACGCGAATCAGTTCGGCGAGGTTGTGGCCGATGATGCGGTATTCACGCCCCAATTTTAGCTGCATCGGGCCGTTGAAGGGCGCGGCGTGCAGCAGTTCAATTTCAGCATCGGGCAGCAGTCCCAACGCCGCGAGATATTCCAAACGTTCGGCCTCGCGGGTGAGGACGCGCGTAATCCGCAGATGCGCGCCCTGTTCGGCCCTGGCGAGTAAAAAGTCGGTGGGGGGTGTCAGTGAACCATCGGCGGCGGGGATGGGTTCACCATGGGGACAGCGTTGGGGATGTCCGGCCATTTCGAGCATCCGGTCTGTGATTGGTTCGGTGAGGGCATTGCTGATTTGATGCGCTTCTTCATACACCTCATCCC
This sequence comes from uncultured Anaerolineaceae bacterium, assembly GCA_964614375.1. Classification (GTDB taxonomy): domain Bacteria; phylum Chloroflexota; class Anaerolineae; order Aggregatilineales; family Phototrophicaceae; genus CAZTLI01. The sequence continues at coordinate 513 of CAZTLI010000529.1, read as the reverse complement.
AGCCAAAGCCCATGACCCTGACGAGAAAGGCTTCGGCGATGCGATGGCGGCGCAACTGCTGCCGCGCGACTTGCTGCCCCTTATCTGTGAGGCGGATGCCTTGATAGGGTTCATGTTCCAGTAAATCGAGTTCCTTCAGCCGTGTGACCATGCGATTGACAGCGGGCGCGCTCACATCCAGCAGTTCCGCCAATGTAGAGGTGCTGATATAGGCGTTGGGGTCGCCGCTGCGGTCACTGAGGCGATAGATTTCGGCCAGATAGTCGCGCATGGTGGCGCTGAGGTCGTCGGTCATGGATGTCCTGTGTGTGGTACGAATGCGTATGCAGAAATGGTGTACACGCCCATAGCAGACAATGAGGCTTTAGCCCATTGGCAACGGTTGATGGTCTTTAACAAAATAATCGGATAACGCCGCTTTGCGGACACGTAATTATTCACCTACCCATACACCTGCGTTTAAACCCCCATCCCCGGCCCTTCCCCCGTATACGGAGGAAGGGTGCAGAACGG
>CAZTLI010000528.1:0-3558 GCA_964614375.1 uncultured Anaerolineaceae bacterium | reverse complement strand
GCCAATGAGCGAGATAGACTGGCCTATCCACATCGTGATAAATGCGCGGAAACCCGTAATCAACTGCTGCTGCATGGCTTCACCCCCACTGTATAGTTTCATATTCTCACAAATTTGAGAATATAAGACATCATATCGAGATTTGCAGCATCTGTCAAGCAACGGCTGCGATTGCGGGTGCTGTGACAATTCCCTTCTAAATACGCGCAATCCACTTACGATGTTCATTTGTAAAAATTAAATGCGGAAAACAGTAGATTCTGCGCTTGACCCCCTCCGTCTGCCGTTGGCAGCCACCTCCCCGAATTCGGGGGAGGCCGGGTGGGGGTTGGGCAAACACAACACAAGTAGGTAACTCCATAATTATTGTCTTAAAGAGCAATTCCAATTTTTTACGTTGTTTCGGACAGGTTTTTGCCAGAGAAGGGGGTTTCGGCGTTAGAATTTGTTAGAAACATTGCACTTCATTCGCTTTTAGGTTATCAACGTAGTCATCATGGTGGAACAATGCTGAGAATCGAAGTCATGGGACACAAAATCCTCGTTATCGACGACAATCCCGATCTGCGTGATATGCTCACTGGTCTGCTGAGTGTGAAAGGCTATACCGTCCTGACGGCGCGCGATGGTGAAGTGGGCGTGGCAACTGCTGCCGCAGAACACCCCGATCTCGTGATTTGTGACATCGCAATGCCGAATATGGATGGCTTTCAGGTGCTGGAAAAATTGCGGAATGGCAGCGACACAGCCGAAATCCCGCTGGTCTTCCTCACCGCTTCCATGACCCGTTCTGAGGAAGAGCGCGTGTTACAGGCCAATGCCAACGGCTTCCTGACCAAGCCCTACAACAGTCGTGACCTCTTCGCGATGGTCGAAAAGCTGCTTGGCGAAGCTGAATAAGACAGTGACGCAATGATAGAGTCTCGTGAATCGACGCGGCGGAGTCTGCGTCGTTTTTTGTTCGGAGATAGTATATAAAAACAGTGTCCGGTTGCAAGCAGCGCCTGCAACCGGGCAGACACGGTTACATCTTCTTGCCGCTTTTGAGCAAGTTCCTGGCTTTGACCGCAATCGTTTGAATCGGGCCGGGGGTTTCTTTCGGCAGCCTGACGGTCAGGATACCGTCGTCCAGCGTGGCATCCGCCTTATCGACAGTGACCGCATCTGGCAAGATAATTGAACGGGCGAACTTGCCATACCGCATCTCGCGAATGTGCCAGTTTTCTTGCGGGTCGTCACGTTCTGTCTTCGATTCAGCCGTAATCGTCAGCACATTGCCCTGAATATCGACATCAATCTCTTCCTGCTTGAATCCCGGCAGCGCAGCGCGGACAGTAATGCCCTTGTCATCGCTCGTCATATCCACCGATACGATATGGGCATCGGTGCGCTGCACCAATTCACGGTCAAACGGTGCGAGTGACCGGCTCATTACATCGCGCATCCGATCCATCATGCGATCCATCGCGTCAAAGGGGTCATAAGAATCACGACGCATCAGACTCATCATATCACCTCACATCTTCATTCTCGAACGATTTCTTTATATCGAGTATGTGGTGCTGCAATGGTTTTGTAGCTATCTATTACTGTATGCTCCATTTGTGAAAAATTCATCAATGCAATGTCTAAAACATATAAGAACCGGGCGCGGTTGCTGTGTTTATCTGGTCAACGGATTGGGTATAATGCCACTAAATCCAAGCGCCTGATTATCGAAAGCAAAATCTGATGCAACTTCACCTGATTCGCAGTGCGACGCTGCGCCTGACCTATAACGACCACCTGCTGCTGATAGACCCCGACCTCGCGCCGAAACACAGTCGTCCGCCGCTGGTCAAAAAAGAGGACAATCCCACTGCCGACCTGCCGTGTACGCCTCAGGAGGCTGTCACCGGGATTGAGCGCCTGATTGTGTCCCATCTGCATCGTGACCATTGGGATGCTGTTGCACAGGAGGTTGTGCCCAAAGACGTGCCGCTCTATTGTCAACCGGGCGACGAGGAGATCATCAGCGGGCAGGGCTTCACACACGTCGAAGCGCTGCAAGACCGCGCGGAATGGGGCGGAATCACCTTCATTCGCACGCCGGGACAACACGGCAGCGGCATCTGGGCGGAGCGTATGGGCAATGTGATGGGCTTCATCCTGCGGGCAGAGGGTGAACCGACTGTTTATTGGACGGGCGACACGATTTTCTATGACCCTGTGTATACAACCATCCGTCAACATCAACCCGATGTCATCATCACCCATTCGTGCGGCGCGCTGTTTGAGGAAAATTCGCCGATTGTCATGGATACGAAACAGACTGTCGCCGTGTGTCGCGCCGCGCCCAATGCGAAGGTCGTCGCCGTCCACATGGAAGCCTTCGACCACAGCACCGTCACACGGGCACAATTACGCGCCCACGCCGACGCAGGCGGAATCAGTCCCGACCGGCTCTTGATTCCTGATAATGGTCAGATTTTGACGTTGTAGAAAAGGATGAAACGGACAATTCGCGCTTCCAGCGAGAGGCACATATTTTACGTAGGCGCTAATCACCCTCTTCGAGAGGGGTGATGGTGGGCGCGATAGGTGAGCCAACCCCGTCTGTCTGCCAGATCAGCGGCGTCCACACAGCGGAAATACCTATCGCATCATTCGTCTCTGGCAAAATCGGGTGCAGGCCATCCGCACCAATCGTCACCAGTCGTCCATCCGCATCGCGCCAGATTGGGTTGCCATCCGGGTCAAATGTGAGGGGCGCGCCCAGTTCCGTCTGCACGGTCTGTCCATCCAAGTGCCATTCAAATGCTTGCGGATACGTCGCCGGGATGAGAATGCCCGTCCAACCTATGCCAGTCGCCGCGCTCAGGAATGATGGATTTTCAAGTAATTCATAGCTGTTGTCAATCGGGTCGAATGCCACCCAACCGGGATCGGGATAGTAAATTGCCACATGCCATACGTCATGGTGCAGCACCCACATCAGCGTCGCGTATCGCGCGTCGTAACTGGTGAAATAGCTAATCGCGGGCGCTGCGACTTCACCCGTCATATCATACAACCACAACGTCGTCCCAAACCCATATTCATACTCAGCGGGATAAACATCTGCGTCATACGTGGTATAGGCAATCAAACTGCCCCAACCGCGCAAACTTGGGATTCTATAACCGTCGCCACCATCGCGCCAACCAAATCCCACCTGTTCGGCGACGATTTGTGAAATGTTGGTGCGCGTGTCATAGACCACAATATTGCCACCATAGGCCTCATCAAAGTCTTCTTCAAACCATGCAACCCGCGTACTATCCGGCGACCAGATTGGCAGGGCGCGTTGTTGGAATAGCCACGTCGCATCCGCCGGGACGTGTTGTTCGGCGATGGTTGTGAAACGTCCGGCATCGGTTGGCGGCACAGTCAAATCCATCACGCCGATGTTGGTGGGATACCAGCGAACGCTGCGTGCCGACGCCCAGATGCCATCCGGCGACTGTGCGATGTCTGTCGCGCGGGTAGGGTCTTCGCCCCGCCGCACCGCGTCTACATAATCATCAGGCAGCGTGAGAT
>CAZTLI010000527.1:0-3562 GCA_964614375.1 uncultured Anaerolineaceae bacterium | reverse complement strand
TCGTGCGTCCATCCAATAGTGTGATGAACAGCACCAGCATTTCCAGTCCGAGCAGCGTATATGCGCCCATCGTCCGGGTGATGAGGGTGCGGGGCACATCATACAGCGCCGTCTGTGGATTGAGCAGCAGGCCATTCAGCAGACCATACAACCCCGCCAGCAGCATCAACCCCCAAAAATCGCGCACCCGATAACGGGCGAAAATATCCAGCAGCAGCGTGGCGATGGCGAGATAACCCACAGCCAGCAAGCCAACATCGGGCAGCGTGCGCCCCGGCGGATTTGTCCACAGCAGCACTTCGCCACCATAAGCCAATGCCAGCGCCAGCAGCAGCCGCAGCCGCCATACCATCGCGGCAGATAGCGTGATTGAAGCGGAATTGTCGGTTGATTGCATCGGAATCTATATCTGTGTAATGCCAACCAGCCCGTATTGTACACAATACCCCCAAGTTTCGGGGGGATTGTTTTGGCGATCTGCCATTAGGATAAGGAGTGACGCTCCCCACGAATAAATTCTGGGGCTTCTGTTGCACGCTTGCCCCAACGGGCTACGTTATGCAACACGGATGCGTCCCATCCGGTACTGCAAGTGTCGTCTGAGCCTATTCTGCTTCTGTACGACATACCAATTATACCACAAAATGGGGTGGCATGGCGGATTTTGTCTCGGCTATTGTCGGACAAAATCCAGTCACACGTACCACGCGCCTTATATCCCCATAGCTAAATCAAGGGGCTTTACGGCGCACATTGGTAAGATGCACATTATAAGCTAGAGGATAGAACTGCATGAGATATTGGATAGTGATTGCTGTGGTGGTATTGGTGAGTATCGTCCCCCTCCGCGCACAGGAAACGGACTGCACCCCCACCGACGTACTCGACGCGATTGCTGGCACCGATTTTATCGACTCCTACAATGCCGTCGTGCGTGAATTCACCCGAATGCGGAGCGTGGCCGAAGTCGATACAGGGATAGAGAACGCCAGCGCTGTGTACCAGATCTGGTGGGACGAGATTATGCCGGAAATCGAACATTGTCGCGGTGACGTGGTGGATATTGTCCGTGCGGGCAGTCGGGCGGTGGATGAACTGCTCATCACCACCCTGTATACACGCACCATGACCGTCACACTGCTGGAACATAACGGCGTCACAACCCCCTTCTTCGAGGCAATCGCCGAACGCACATCGGAACATGCCGACAATGTGGTCGAATACTATGGAATCATCATCGAATTCATCGAGGAAACCCTGCCCACGGCTGAGTCTTAATGGCTGAGTCCATTGACCGTGTAATCTCAGGCGACGCAAATTGCGAATTGTTATACAATGTTATTATAGGATGGCACAATGCAGTTGGAAGCGATAGATATTGTGGATGGGGACAACATCAAACGCTATCTGTCTCAACTGCGCGAAACCGACGCCGAAGTACGGTATCGTGCGGTGCGGGCATTAGGTGAGTTGCAAGACTCGCGTCTGGTGAATACCCTCATTTTAACCCTTCATGCTGATAGTGACGCGCGCGTGCGCGAGGCGGCGGTGAATGCGCTGGAAGCCTCGAATGACCCGCGCGTGGTCGAAGCCTTTATCAATGCCCTGACAGACGAGAGTGCGCGCGTGCGCTGGCGTGTCGCCGAAGCCTTAGGTCATCTGGCGCTGCACGATGGCGATGTCGAACGGGTGGTGCAAGCCCTCATTCACATATTGGATGACCCCACATCCGATGTGCGCTGGGCAGCGGCATGGGCGCTCGGCGCGCTTGGCAATGAGCACGCCGTGATTCCCTTACTGCCCTTGTTGTATGACAACGAAAAAAACATCCGCGAAGTCGCTGTCGAGGCGCTGGGGACAATCGGGGACCGCCGTGCGCTGTATCCACTGGTGAAGATGCTGCGCGACAAAGATGAATTTGTCCGTTGGGCGGCGATACAGGCGCTCGCACGCTTAGGGTCACTGAGCGCGGTGTCGCCCTTGCTGGAAGCCCTGCGCCGCGAAAATCGTCCCTGGACGCGCGACCTCATCATTTCGGCACTCGAACAACTCGGTCACAACACCACCCGCTTGAAGTAAGTGGTCAGCGCGTCATTCCCCGCAGCTTGCTTTTGTTCCCAATCGCCGTTTGACGATACAATACCGCTCTGGTTGGTCAGTTATTGCTCCATGAAATGGACACACGATGAAAACGATTCTCTGTTATGGCGATTCGAATACGTGGGGCGCGGGCACAACACCGACTGCGCCGCGTTACGATGAACATACCCGCTGGCCCGGTGTGCTGCGCGATACGTTGGGCGCGGGTTATGGGATTGTCGAAGAAGGTTTACCGGGACGCACGACCACACTCAACGATCCCATCGAAGGCGCGCACAAAAACGGCCTGAGCTATCTCACGCCCTGCCTGGAATCGCATGTGCCGCTCGATCTGGTCATCATCATGTTGGGCACGAATGACCTCAAAGCGCGTTTTTCGCTGAGTGCCTATGACATCGCCCAGGGCGCGGGGATGCTGGTGGCGACAGTTCAGCAAGGCATCTGGGGAATCAAGCCGGATGTGCTGCTGGTGTGCCCGCCGCCCGCGGACGAACACGCCCAATGGCCTGAAATGTTTGGCGGCGCGCAAGCAAAATCGCAGCGATTAGCCGCGCATTATGAACGGGTCGCGGGAGAATTGGGCTGCCGCTGGTTCGATGCCGGGTCGATTATCGTGTCGAGCGCGTCCGATGGCATTCACTTTGAAGCCGACCAGCACCGCATACTCGGTCAAACACTGGCAAAAATCGCCCGCGCGATGCTCGGCGACTAGACCTAGACACGATTGGCCTGCGCTTTCAGCCATTGCACGGCTTCGGCGCGGTCTGCGAAGGGCCTGAGTTCAAACGCCAGCGGCGCTAACGCGGCGAAGAACATGCGCGCGATGTGTGGCCCTGTCGCCCACTCAAAAATGAAAGCGACGAACCCTTTGCGATGGGCATAGTCCTTGAACATCACCGCCGTTTGTTCACGAGCATGAGGCGTAAAGACAACGCCCGGCGCAGACACATCAACAAGGATATAAAAACGGTCATCTTCGGGGGTAGTGTCGATGGTCTGGCGAAAAGCCGCTGCCCACGCATCAACCGTGTCATCTTCGGAGTCGTTCAGCAGGAATAACACGACAGGCGCATCGTGCCGAATATCAAGATTAGCAGGCATACTACATCTCCGGTCAGCAATGAACATAGTCTAACCGGAGATCGAAATTATGCAACTATAGCCGACTCTAACTTAGCGTAGCGCGCCGAGTAGCGCGCCCATCAGCCCAAACACGACCAGATCGTGGGTGACATTAAGCGCCACGAAGGACACCGGACGGCCTTCAAACAGGTCTTTGATGCCGCCCATGACCGCGACCTGCGCCAATCCGACGACCAGCCCGACGACTAGCCCATCGACCAGCGTTATGGCGTTCGCCCAATTGACGACCACCGCCAGCGCGACGGCGACAATCACCGCGCCGACGACTGCCGCCACCAGATTGAGTGGCGATGAATCGGCAGCGACTTCTTCCGCCGTT
>CAZTLI010000526.1:0-3601 GCA_964614375.1 uncultured Anaerolineaceae bacterium | reverse complement strand
AGCGATTGATACATCGGCACAAGATTCAAATCCATCAGGCGCGCGCTGCGGACGGGCCCCACCCGTTCGGGCATATTCGTGCGGTATATGGCGGCAAAACGGGTCACACCGCTTTCGGTTTCATATTCAAAGACCACATCTGCTTCATTGACGCCATATTGCGGGCGCACAATCGGCGGATAATTCGAAATTTTGATGATGAGATTTCGTCGCCCCAGCGCGATTTCATCAGGATACGGCAATCCCGTCAGCGGATTCACCCCTTCAGGATAGAGGAATGGCCCGTTTGGGGTGGGTGTCGGCGTTGGTGTGTCGCTAGGCGTAAATGTCGCTGTGGGAGTCGGCGTATGGGTTGGGGTCAACGTCGCCGTATCGGTAGGTGGCGGTGTGTCAGTGGGAGTCGCTGTTGGCCCAAGTGGTGTATTGGTTACAAACTCAAAATCAGTGGGTCGTGGGGTATTGGTTAGAAAAGCATCCTGCGCTGTATCATTACCGAGTACCGGACCGGGTACAATAATGGTACTAATAAGCGCCAAAAACAAGGCAGTGCCAATTGCTACGATACGACGCATAGTGTCCTCGCACAAATTGATGTCAGTGTACAGCGGTTGCTACACAGCGAAGCAGTATACGCACATGCCTGTCACTTGCACAGGGGCTATTCAATCCTTGCACATATCATAGGTCAATCGTTGGTTTCGCCTTTGGCACGATATGGGTGTGTTCGTCTTTGGCAATTATGGTTAAGATGGGATGGTTCAGCAGAAAGACGGAGACGAAGGAATGTCGAAACGCTTATTGTTATGCCTCGCCCATCCCGATGACGAAAGTTTTGGCTTCGGCGGGTTGATCGCGAAGTACGTTGCAGAAGGTGTAGATGTGTATCTGGTCTGTTCGACTAATGGCGATGTGGGAACAGTTTCACCAGAACATATGAACGGCTATAAAACGATTGCCGAACTTCGGCTAGCAGAACTGGATTGTGCGTCTACCATCCTGGGCTTCAAACACGTTTACAAACTCGGTTTTAAGGACAGCGGCATGATGACCGATGAAACCATTCATGACCCGGCCTGTTCATGGTACACATGGCAAAATGACCCGGATAAGCTCATCCGTCCGGTTGTCAACATCATCCGTGAGATCAAGCCGCAGGTGGTTATGACCTTTAACCGCTATGGTGGCTATGGGCATCCTGACCATATTGCAATCCAGCGCGCTACTGTCGAAGCTTTTGCTTTAGCCGCAGACCCTCATTATGAAACCGACGGATTACCGCCCTTTCAACCGCAAAAATTGTATTACAATCGGTTTCCCACATTGCTGCTGCGCCTTGCCATCTTGTGGATGCGATTACGCGGACAAAACCCCCGAAAAATGGGCAGAAACAACGACATTGATATGCAAAAAATCCTCGATCATGTCGAACCAGCACATGCCCGCATCGACATCCGCGATTATGGGGAGATATGGATGCGCGCCAATGCCTGTCATGCCAGTCAAGGTGGTGGCATGGGCAATCAAGGCAATCTCGTGTTCCGTTTGATGCGCCGTTGGTTAGCTCGCTATCAGCAATTGACGCGCGTGCATCCCGCTCCAGAACATGATAAAGTGGATGAAACGGATGTGTTCTTCAATGTCAACTTGAGCGAACCAATAGCTGAAACCGCCCTATGACTACCGATGGCACGGCGACACGCATTGACCGCCTTTTAGACGCAATCGAACTTATTAAGCTGGAACGCCAGAATGAAGCCCTGCCTATTCTGCGCCAGTTGATTCAAGAAGATAGCGACTTCGAGGCAGCGTGGTTGTGGATGAGTGTCGCCGTAGACAGTTTAGATGCCAGCGCACTGTGTTTAGATAATGTCCTCCGTATCAATCCAAACAACAGCTATGCAGCAGGGGCGCTCTTTCAACTACGGCAATCACATTTAGCAATGGCAGAACGGCGGGCGCGCTTACGGATAATCCGCGATGTGTCTCTAGGATTACTCTGGTTGTTGGCGATTTTTTTACTCTTTCGTGTATTGACATATGGTGGGGCACTGCTGACGGGGTGATATAGGGCCTTAATTCTCTGATAATGTGAAAAAGGGTGCGTATAGGGGCGCAATAATGGACTGCCCCTCTATGCCTTGCAACCACCCAAAAAATGCGCGATACACCCCCTCTGGTTCGCTCAATCCGACAATGAATACAATTGAACGGAGCGGATAACGGTTAGTGCTGATATTACTCAGCGTTGGTTCAATACCATCAATTTGTACTGCCCGCACCCGGTCATCCACTTGACTTAATGATACATAACCAATGCTCCCCGGAATTGATGCTACCGTCTCAACCATTGCTTCACTAGACAGCGCGAGCCGCGCATTGGGCGTGGTACGTCTATCACCCATGAGCGCCTGTTCAAATTCTGCGCGTGTGCCCGATCCGGCTTCGCGGCTAATCACGATCACCTCGCCTGCATCACCTCCAATAGCTGACCAGTCGGTGATTTGTCCTTGATAAATACGCCGGATCGTATCTGCCGACAGATTGGTGATATTGTTCACAGGATTCACGAGAATAGCAATGCCGTCATAAGCAATTGGCGCCGCCCACAATTCACTGTCCCAGGGCAAATGACTGCTGATAAAATACTCAACCTCACCATTCAGTAGACGATCCAGCAAAACCTGATAGTTGCCGAAGGCCATGTCAAAAATTACAGTGGGGTTTAGAACGCGGTATCGGTGGCTGGCCTCGGTTAACAGTGGGCGTGTTGCTGTAGTTGCATGAATATTGAGTATTACCGGGGATGGCGAAGGGGTAAATGCAGGCGTTGTTGGATTGCTACATCCGACCAATGTCGTCAATGCCACAATTGCTAACGTGCGTTTGGTTTGCCTCATCACGGGGACACCTCTATCGGGCGAAAATTGCACCCGCAGCAGGTTCAAGCAGTCTGTAGATAGCGTTGCAGGAAATTTTGGACATAGTTTGCCAGTCGGCCTTCGATGATGGCATCCCGCATCGCCTGTACATGCTGGATTAAAAAGCGGATATTATGCACACTTAACAAATAATGCGCGAGCAGTTCCTTCGCGACGACGAGATGCCGCACATACGCGCGCGTAAAATTTTGGCAGCAATAACATCCGCAACCTTTCTGAATAGGGTTATTATCCCGCGCAAAACGGGCATTCCGCATATTGACACGACCGGCTGCGGTTAATGCCGCGCCATGCCGTGCAATCCGGGTGGGCATCACACAATCAAATAAATCGACACCGCGTGCAATCGCCTCTGCCAGGTCATCTGGCTCCCCAACCCCCATCAAATAACGCGGTTTGTCCGCTGGCAAGAGCGGCATGGTCACATCCAGCGTTTCATACATTTGGCTTTTTGTCTCCCCGACAGCCAGCCCACCTATTGCATAGCCCGGGAACGCGAGGTCCCGGGTCAAAAACGCCGCTGACCGTTCACGCAAGTCCTGAAAAATGCCCCCCTGTACAATGCCAAACAACGCCTGAACCGTGTCGTCTGGATGCGCCTCGCGGCAGCGGCAGGCCCACCGACTGGTACGAGTCACCGCGCGCTCGACTTCTTCATAGTC
>CAZTLI010000525.1:0-3607 GCA_964614375.1 uncultured Anaerolineaceae bacterium | reverse complement strand
AACAGACAAACGACACTTACAATAAATCGCTTAAACCACTTATACATTAAACGTTTCCTCACTTAATTGGTTGGTGTTGTTGACTCTGTAGGTGTAACCTGCAATACACAGCCGCACAATAGGGTTCGGGCAATTATTCAGGTAACTATCACCAAAATGTGGGATTTTAGGACTAGATTGTGGGATAATGTGGTATAATCATACCGTTCATTCAATTGTGGTCACAATTAATGGGGTACGGACGTATGTTTTGGGGCGAATACGCACATCATCTCGACAAAAAAGGTCGGCTCATTATCCCGGCACGTTATCGACCACATCTGGACGATGGCGCAATTCTAACACGCGGATTAGACCGTAATCTCGTCATTTACCCGCTGGAGACGTGGCGCGCGGTCTCCGAGCAGCTTAACCGAATGCCGATTACCGACCCGAAAGCGCGTGCTTTGCGCCGGTTGATGTTCTCTGGCGTCGTCGAATTATCATCGGATAAGCAAGGACGTGTGTTCATTCCCCCCTATCTCCGTGAATATGCAGCCCTTGATGGTGAGGTGCTGCTGGTTGGCATGGAAGCCTTCATTGAGCTATGGGAGCCAGAAAAGTGGCGAATGGCGTTGGCGGATGTGTCTAAGAAAATCGCTGACTCTGCTCATGTGTTGACATTGGGCTTGTAGCGCCAATGGCCCATCACCCCATACAACATATCCCGGTATTACTTGAGCCTGTGCTGAATGCGCTCATGCCAGAGGGTAAACCTGTTGCGCGCGTGATTGATGGCACAGTTGGCGCGGGCGGTCATGCACATGCCCTATTGGATGCAGGTGTCGAGACCATACTAGGACTCGACCTTGATAAGACGGCGCTGGTGTTGGCGCAAGAAACATTGCGCGCGTTTACAGATCGAGTACATCTCGCACATAATAGTTATGAGCAAATGAGAGATGAAGCCCAGAAACTGGGCTGGCAGTCTGTGGATGGTATTTTGCTCGATTTCGGCGTATCGTCTATGCAGCTTGACCGGGCAGAACGGGGTTTTGCCTTCCGGCACGATGGGCCGCTGGACATGCGGTTTAATCCCGATAGGCGTATGCCCACTGCGGCGGACATCGTGAACCTCTATGATGCAGCAGAATTGGCGAAAATCTTCTATAAATATGGAGAAGAACGTCATAGTCGGCTGTTTGCAAAAGCCATTATCGAGGCGCGACCACTCGAAACGACACAGCAGTTGGCGCAAATTATCGAGCAGGCTGCGCCACGTCAAAAGGGCAAGCGTCATACATCATCCATTCATCCGGCGACGCGAATTTTTCAGGCGCTGCGGATAGTGGTCAACGACGAGTTAGGCGCAGTCGAACGGGCGCTGCCACATGCAATAGATTTATTACATCCGGGTGGACGATTGGCCGTCATTAGTTTTCATAGTCTTGAAGACCGGATTGTTAAACAGACATTTAAAGATGCAAGTATGGAATTTATCCCACCGCCGGGCATGGCCTCTATGGAAACAAAACGCGCCATCGTGAAACTCATCACGCGCAAACCGGTGGAGGCGACAGAAGCCGAAGTCGTGATGAATCCGCGCAGCCGCAGCGCCAAACTGCGTGTGGTGGAAAAGTTATAAATTCAATAGCTGGATTTTCGAGGCATTATGACAACATCGGGTCGAAACTGGCTACAACATGCGCTAGAACGTACCAATTGGCGACCACAAAACCAGGCAGTGGCGCTGGCAACACTGGGTTTATTTCTGGCGTTGATTATTGGCGCGCTGTATTTATCACAGGTGGCGGCGAACGCGATTACAGGTCGTTCGCTCGAAACGCTCATTGTCGAACGCGATAATCTGCGCCGGACTAATGAACGCCTGCGTGCCGAAATTGGCGAATTGACCAGCGTGCCGCGCTTGTTGGCACGGGCAGAAACACTGGGATTTCGGCGTGCTGACCAGTCAAATATCGAATACCTTGTCATTGATGGGTATAATCCTAACCGTTCCGAAACGGTTGCACCCTTAAATGAGGAAGGGGATACTGTGCCTGTATATGATGAATCCTTTGGCGGATGGTTGCAGCAGCAGTGGGATAGTTTGCGGCGTCAGTTCGAAGGTTTTGGAAATTCGGAAGAGTAAATGATGCAGCCGTATGCCTCTCCACAACAAGAAATGCTCAATCGCCGTTTGCCGGTGGTGATTGGTGTGCTGCTGGTAATTTGTGCTACTTTAATTATCCGCCTCTTCACTTTTCAATGGCTGCCAATCGAAGTTCAGCGCGAAATTGACGCACAAATTGCCGCCAATTATGAACGCAATGAACGAATCATCGCGGCACGCGGCAATATTTATGACCGCAACGGCTATCCACTTGCGGTCAACACCTTCCAATCGGGTATTGGTGTGAGTCCCACCTTGATTTCTGATGCGCGTGAGACGGCTACGCAGATAGGCGCTATTCTGGGAATCAGTGAAGTAGACATCTACCAGACGATTATCAGTTCGACTGGCTGGCAGTCTATTGCGCGCCCGGTTAGTGCCGAAGCGGGGCAGCGTATTAGTGACCTGGGCATTCTAGGAATCACCGTTGAGTTGATTCCGCGTCGATTATATCCCCAGGGCGCTCTGGCAGCCCATGTGCTGGGTTTTGTTGCCGGTGATGGTGAAACATTGCAAGGGGTGTATGGTGTTGAAGGCTATTATCAGACTGACCTGGCGGGGCAAATTAGCAATCGGGAAATTAGTACAATTCCATTTCTGACAGAAGATGAACAGACGGGCGATCAGGGCGCGGATATTGTGTTGACCATTGACCGCAATATTCAATTTCTGGTCGAAAGTGAATTGTTGACCGCAGTCACAGAGTCGGGTTCGACTGCGGGGGTCATTATTGTGATGAATCCCCGCAATGGTGAAATTCTGGCGATGGCGAGTTATCCATCGTTTGACCCGAATACCTACTTTGAAGTGGGCGATGAAGCCGTATTCCGCAATCCGGCAATCAGTGATGTCTATGAACCCGGTTCGGTCATGAAGGTCATTACCGTCGCCGGGGCGCTGGAATTAGGCGTGATTACGCCCGAATGGACGTACAACGATCAAGGTCAAATTGATGTTGGCGGAATCGTGATTCGCAATGCCAGTCAGCGGGCTTATGGCTCAGTCAACACCACCCAAATACTGGTCAATTCGCTCAACGTCGGCGCGGCGACGATCAGCACCACCCGCATGGGTTCAACAGGTTTTTATACGATGATGAGTCGATTTGGTATCGGTCAGCGCACCCGTATCGACTTGCAGGGCGAAGAAGCTGGCATCCTGCGCGTTCCCGGTGACCCGGAATGGAGCGAAAGCGATCTGGGCACGAACAGTTTTGGACAGGGTGTTTCGGTTACACCAATCCAGATGGCGACAGCGGTCTCGGCAATTGCCAATGGTGGGCTGATGTGGCAGCCGCATGTGGTGCATCAACTTATTGATGGCTCGGAAGTGTTCACGATACAACCGACATCACTGGGGCGTCCGATTTCGGCGGAAACCGCACGTATTGTCACCGAAATGATGGTTGCGACAGTCAATGAAGGCATTCCAGCAGCATCTTTACCCGGTTATAGT
>CAZTLI010000524.1:0-3608 GCA_964614375.1 uncultured Anaerolineaceae bacterium | reverse complement strand
GCAAATCGTCCCAGGGGCGTTTGGGTAAACGTCCGGTGAGGACATACATCATCACGCGCTTAGCAAATTCCGACCAGTCATCTACTGGAAAGGGGCCGATATGCCGCGTAGGTTCGGGCGCAGCTACGAGTACCACAGGCCCCCAGATGAGATAGGGGATAAAGTCAAGCGTGATATTTTCGCCCTCTTTAAATGCGCCAATCCAACGTCCACGCCAATTCCAGGGTTGTGGCGGCAGGGTGACGGCATAACCGGCGGCGCGCAGATGCCGCGTGGCAATGTCGATGGCCGGTTTTATCGCGTTGACATCAATGTGAATGTCTAAATCACGCCCAATGGAATCGGGATAGTGTTCGATGCCATGAGATACCACATAATGGATACCCGCATCATTCCAGTCCTGCGCGATGTTCGCCACCAACGCGGCTTTTTGTTGATTTTGTGTGCTCACTATTCATCGAACCGTTTTTTGACAACCGCAATCATCGTGTCGGCATGTTTGGGTGATACTTTGAAAATGGTGTTGAAGATATTGTTCGCCAGTTTGTTGCGCCCGCTGATAAATTTCTCCACACTGGTATACCATTCGTCCACATAAAACCCGTGCCGCTGCAAAATCTCGTTCAGGATTTTGAAGGAGAAGGCCAAACTATGATCCGGTGGGATGCGCTGCCGACCAACTACACTATAGAGGAAGACTTTTAACCCGTGCATGTTGGGGGTGGTGATAATAAATTTGGTGTCAGGCGTCATATACCGCGACACGCTTTCCAGAAACAATCCCGGATTGTTCACATGCTCAATCAATTCACCTGCAACGATGACATCAAATTCTGTGCCGAAGTCGATGTCTAGCCTTTCGACATCACCCACATGCAAATTATCGACCGCATACGTATCACGCAATTTCTGGACGGTTTCTTCATGCAAATCGACCCCATGCACCACTTCCGCCACATCTGCGATAAGCATGTGTAAGTGACGCCCACGCTGCATCCGGTCAGAAAATGAAATGGCGTCGCCACAACCTAAATTCAAGACCCGTTTGCCTGTGCACGTCTCCATGAGAAATGTTTCGCGGTCAGGGACAAACTGCATCTCTGGGAATTTGCGTAAACCCTTTTTCCCTTCACTCATCTACCTCTACTCCTTAGCGTATTTCAGACGGTATGGTCATACAATGTCACATCAATAGGGATGAACTAACAATATTGCGCGACGTTCGGGCAAAGCGATTGTAAATGGCACGCGGGTCAAACAAGGCCCCCAGAAAAAATGGCACAATCACACGCAGATACTGCCCATCCAGGAAATATTGACCTGCTTGCCGAATATGATATTTGGCGGCGTCTTTCCGTTTGCGGTTGAAATGTTTCCAACGTGATCGTTTTGCCTCTTGAATATACTCCTCAAACGGGCGTTCCTCAAGTCCGGCGCGACGACGGATGGCGTTATCCTTCGCCCAGCGCGAGGTCATTTGCATTTTATCGAAATACTTGTAGGTATTCGCCCCGGCATGAAAACGATACAAAACCAACGCTTCGGGCAAGATGTGTGCAGTATATTGTTCAGTGATGCGGAGTCCTAAATCATAATCGTCGGATGGATAGTAGGCCTGCCGATAACCGCCCACATCCAGGAAAACATCGCGCTTGCCCATCATTGTCGAATGGAGCAGTGACCCCTGCTCCAGTGCATCATACGATTTCACCAGACCTTGCGCGGTTTCATTGCTCATTTTGTCTGGATTTTTCCAGACCTTTTTCCCGCCGATTTTGTGTGTGTGACAAAATACTACAGCGACATCGGGATGCTTCTCCAGATAGGTGAACTGTTTTTCTAATCGTTCCGGCGCACACAGGTCGTCCTGGTCAAGCCGGGCGACATAGCGCCCATGGGCTTCACGAAAGGCAAAATTTAGTGTGTCGCAAAGCCCTTCGTTGGCTTTGTGAATGACTCGGACCCGCGGGTCGGTTAAGGAGTCAAGATAGGCCTGCGATGCGCCGCCATCGGTGCTGCCATCATTGATGAGCAGGAGTTCAAAGTTGGGGTGCTTTTGTACCAGAATCGAATTGACAGTTTCGACCAGATAGGGCATTCCATTATAAACAGGGACAATAACCGTTAAATCTGGTGTAGACATAAGCTGGCTCCCGCTGGCGCTTGCTTTTACTGGCTTAAATCGCTTGCTCAACAACCGATTTTGGTTTTGCAATTTCACGTCGTGTATACCGCAGATAGAAAAAGGCGATACCCAGACTGGTGGTTGCGCCGGATATGGTCAATCCCATGATACCGCCGACAACACCACCCATTGACAGGACAGCAAGACCAATGGTCAGGGTAATCACACTGGTGAATACATAAACCCAGAAGATATTGTTAACCTTTTCTACCGCACGTAACGCACCGCCGAATACCGCGTTCAACCCACCGAGGAAGGGCATCAATCCCACGAGGAACAATACCAGCGGCGTGACAAATTCATTGAATTTTCCATCATACAGCAAGTCCATGGCCGTATAACCGAACAACAGCATCAGAATGATATAGCCGCCGGATGTCACGACGAACAGCATCAATGTCTTCATCACAAAGCGATTGAGTCCCGCGACACCGCCTTTGTTATAACGGCGCACAAAAGTGGGCAAGACTAAAGTTGAAATCGCGACGTTCATGTTCAGGATCGGCAGGATGAGGTTCATCACCGCGCGCATAGCCGCACTCCCTGCTAAACCGACAAACGCAGGCAGCAGTGTGTAATAGATATTGCTGGGTATCCACTCAAGCAGCCGCGCGCCACCGGCCCATTTGCCATAATTCATATGTTCACGGATGAGTTCGCGGTAGGTCAAAGTAGTGTCACCTGCGTGCCGCTGTGGATGGAATTGATAGGCCAGCCAAACCCCCACAACCAGGCCGGTGATACCCAGCATAATCATCGACGTAAATGGTGTTAACAGCGTGTGTGTCGTGACGGTGATTCCGGGTAGACTGCCTGCTGTCAGGGCGGTGTCCCACGTAATGGTGGTATCGACTTTAATGAGATAAAGCACTGTGATGCCGATTATCTGCATCACCATATAAATAAACCCGCCCGCTGCCGACCACTGCGGTTTTGCTTTGATATAAAACGAGCGCCGCGAAATCCACAATAGCAGCGTGGTTGGCACGGCAATTGCCGACCCCAACATGGCCTGTGCCAGTAAATCCTGCCCCAATAGATTCAATCCCAGTGCGATGGCTGCCAGCGCCAGCACCGAAAACACCGAAATACCACTGTGGACAACCATTACCATCCAGAAATAGCGTTTAAGGAATTTATTAAACTTACCCGCCCCGAAAACCAGCATCGGTTCTATAATGAGGGCCGTGTGATAATTGGCGATGAGCAAAAACAACGAATAGGCGACGACGAATGCCCCCGCCTCATCGCCCGGCATCCAGCGAATGAGCAGCACATTCACCAAAAAATTCGTTCCAGCGAACAGCGCCCGGTCAAGAATCGCAAAACCGCCTTTGTGTAACCAGGGGCGAATGGCTTGTAGTCGGGATGATTGAGCAGGTGTATTTTGTGCAGTGGTAGCACTGTCCGCCGGCACAGGTGG
>CAZTLI010000523.1:0-3646 GCA_964614375.1 uncultured Anaerolineaceae bacterium | reverse complement strand
GGAAGTCTCCTCCTCGAAGCGGTCGGGGGATTTAGGCGAGGGCTTGGCGTTGGGGCTGCTGTCTCCCAACCCCCATCCCCGGCCCTTCCCCCGTTGACGGAGGAAGGGAGCAGTACAGGTCACGGACGGTCGGGAAGTCTCCTGCTCGAAGCGGGCGGGGGATTTAGGCGAGGGCTTGTCATGCGAACAGGCAAAATCTCACGGATAGGTGAATACTTGCCCGGATACAGCATTGTTGTGTTTCGACGATTTATAACGGGTTTGCAGGGACATGGCATGTCGTGTCCGATGCGCCGATTACAGTGTTCGTTCGCATCCGTTTCTGGCGGTGAAAATGGCAAATTGCACCAGACTGTCTGGTTTTCAGCACGAATTTAGAGCGGGTTTCAAGGGCACTACAGCGCATCAAATGAAATGACAAATCGATATGGACATTTCAGTGACGACGGTTTGGCATCCGATTGCTACAGCACGAGTTCTGCCATGAAGCGGACGGTATCGATCTCGAAGGTCATGATGTTGAGTGTGGTGATGGGACTATCTTTCCAGATGGCGATGCGGTCTTTGATGCGGGCTTTGGGGCCGACCAGCGCGACATCATCAACCAGCGCATCGGGGACAGCCATCATCGCTTCGCCTTTATTGCCGGCGAGATACAGGTCTTGAATGGTCACAGCGGCTTCTTCGTAACCATAACGACAGGCAAGGTCGAAGTAGAAATTTTTGCCTTTCGCGCCCATGCCGCCGATATACAGCGCCAACAGGGGTTTGACCTGATTGTAACATTCTTCGAGATTGTCACCGATGACGACGGACACGCTGGGAGCGATGTCGAAGTTCTTTAGACTTTTGCCATTGCCAGCAGCGTCGAATCCGGCATCGATATAGTCGCGGTAGGTGCGGTCGTATTTTTCGGCGGCGAAGTAGATGGGCAACCAGCCGTCGGCGATTTCGGCAGTGAGCGTGACATTTTTGGGGCCAATCGCCGCGATGTAGATGGGCATATCGGCGCGTCCGTGCAGAATACTTTTGAGTGGCTTACCGAGTCCTGTGGCGTCGTCCCCTTGATAGGGGATTTGATAGTATTCG
The DNA here is from genome assembly GCA_964614375.1 of uncultured Anaerolineaceae bacterium. Taxonomy (GTDB): domain Bacteria; phylum Chloroflexota; class Anaerolineae; order Aggregatilineales; family Phototrophicaceae; genus CAZTLI01. Next base: position 2,557 of record CAZTLI010000523.1, on the reverse strand, counting down.
CCATCGTGGGAGAGCGGGGCTTCGCGGGCGAAAATCTGCCGCAGGATAGAGACATATTCACGGGTCTTGGCGAGTGGTTTGCCATAGACTTGTCCGTGCCAGCCTTCGACGACCTGTGGGCCAGACAGTCCCAATCCGAGCAGCATCCGTCCGCTGCTGAGGTGATCGAGTGTCATGGCGGTCATGGCGGTCATGGCGGGTGTGCGGGCGGGCATTTGCATGATGGCTGTGCCGAGATGGATATTTTGGGTCAGCGCGCCTATCCATGCCAGCGGCGTGACGGCGTCTGAACCGTAAGCCTCGGCTGTCCAGACGGCGTAATAGCCGAGTCTGTCGGCTTCCAGAATCATCTCAAGGGGTAGTTCCATTTTCGCGCCGGAGTATCCGGTCATGAGGCCGAGCCGCATCGTCATTCTCCCAATAGGTCAGCAGGCAGTTGCCGCCAGAGTGTGACACGGACGGGTGTCGGGCGCAAGTGGAAAAAATTAAGCGCATAGGCCAGCGCCATGCGGTCTTTGTATGAGCCAGTGGGATTGAAATATTCCAGTTTGACATAGACATCGGCACTGTTTGGGGGGACGATGTGATTTAACTTCAGCAGTGGGGTACTGCCGATGGTTTGTAAGATGGATGTTTTGGGGTGCATGGCGGGTTTCCTGTGTATTGTCTTCGTTAGTGTATTTAAAGTGTAGAACGCAGACTACTCGATGGGTGGACGCCAGCGTTCGGAGAGGCGGTAATCGAAGTAGGCGAAACCCTCATCCCGATAGACGCCGTTTTCGACATCGAGAATGCCGAAACGCGCAAAACTCTTGTCGTCGCTCAAGGGGCCATAGCCTGTATAGATAAAGGCCAGATAGCGGCTGTCTGGCGACCAGCTATAGACTTCGATAAATCCTTCGATGATGTCATCGCCACTGACCGGGCAGGTGATGCTTTCATCGCGTGTATCGAAAATGCAGACACCATCGCGCCCGGTATACTGCTGCCCGGTATAGAGGAAGGCCAGATAGCGCCCGGATGGTGACCAGCGATAGCCCGAATAATAGGTATCCGGGGGCAGCGTGTCGTCGGTCAGGCAGGTGGCTTGCAGCGATTCGCGGTTGATGACACATAGACCCCGATCGCGCGGTGTGCGTGTGTCGTACATATCGGGCACAGACCCACCATAACTATAAATGCCATAGGTATCGGATGGTGCGGCGGTATAGCTTGCGCCAAAGCGTTCGGCGTTGACGGTGCGCGCGATGGGGCAGGTGGGCGCGCGGGGTGAATTGCGGCGGGCGATGCAGAGGCCGCCACTTGCGGAGTCGTTATCGGTATAGGCGAAGATGATGGAGTCGCCATCGTGTGACCAATCATAGGCGTGGATGGTGGCGTTATTGCGCGACTGCCATTGGGTTAGCTGCTGGCAATTGTTTTCATGATTTTCTATGTCCGCCCAGCAGAAAAACACATCTGGATAGGTCGCGGTGTATAAAAGCAGGGGTTGGTCGCCCTGATGCCAGCGCACGTCGCGGGTGTCGGAAAAATCAATCAGAGCGCGGGCGTCTGTATCATAGATGACGGCACTGCCTACCGCACCGTTCGCCGTTTGCCGACCTGTCCAGACGCCGAGATAGGCGCCACCACCAAACCACTGCACCGATAGTTGATCCACGCGGGAATCGCTGACCATCCATTCACGGATGAGCGTTTGTGCGCTGGTGTCTGTCAGGGTGAGGGTCAGGCGGCTGGTCACGAAAGATAGGCCGGTGCTATCGGGCGGGGTGATGTCTGATGTCACGGTCATTCGCACGGATAGGCCCGCGCCATTATCGACGGATGTCACCAACTGGCGCGTATCCTGTGGGGCACGCTCATCGCGCAGGGGGAGACGGGTCAATTCGCCGGATTGAAGATGGATAAATTCAGTAAATCCTTCTGAGTCATCCGCGCCGCTGGACGAATTGCGTCCCAAGCGCAGATAGACTCCATCCACTGCCTGTATCCAACTGACATTATCGCCATACGACCAGTCGAGGATGAAGCGTTCACCTGTCGCGGCGTTGATGAAGGTGGAGAGGGCGGTTGAACCATTCTGTTCATAGGCGAACATCACCAGCACCTGTGTATCGGGGTCGCGTACCCAATCGGGCAGCAGGAGATTGGGTACAGGAGTCGTAGTCGGGGTGGGTGGGTCGTCTTGCGCGATAGTGTGGGGCATTCCTGTGATGGTCGCCAGCAGTCCAAAAATTAGCAAGCCCATCAGCACTATGACTTTCCGCCGTATCATCACGAAGCTCCTTACAATTCAGGCCTGTGTATTCACTATAGCTCAATATCTCAGATATGACGCAGTGAATAGGTATGCGGAATTGAAATCAGACAGATAGATGCGGTATGCTACAGGACACGCTAAACGGAAAGGTTAAACAATGGCGGACTCCACCTGTACATACTGCGGCGAATCGCTCTCCAACAGCAGCAATACAGGCTGCGATTGGTGCAACAAAATCATTCAAGAAGCCAACTGTGAAGGCATTTATCTGGTGGATGCCGCTGTCGCCGTCCGCAA
>CAZTLI010000522.1:0-3694 GCA_964614375.1 uncultured Anaerolineaceae bacterium | reverse complement strand
AAATTTGAACGCATTGTCCAACAACAATTCAATAATCCTGGCAAAATCCTTGTCTGTGATACACGCCTCATCCAAATCTTCAACTTCAAGTAGCAGGTCGTCTGCGCGCGCTACTTTCCCCGCATAGTTACTTGCATGAAACTCAACTTCCGTACCGGCCTGCTGCAACCGGGATTCGCGAAGATGAGCAATTTTGGTGGGGTTTTGTGCAATACCTTCAACTCGTGTAAACAAGAGATAATTCTCTATCAAATCGAACAGGCGCATGCCTGCGATATTTATGTGTTGTGCCCAATCCACGATTTGATCCGGTTTGAGATGCTGCCCTTCAAGCATCAGCATTTCCGAAAAACCGATAATCGTATTCAACGGGGTACGCAGTTCATGGGGCAAAGCAGTCGTAATATTCTCGCGCAATTCCTCCAATTTGAGTTCCGCTTGCCGTTGAAACTCGGCACGTTTATGTAAGCGTGATTGGATACTATCCAGCAGCTCTCGCACCAAAAACGGCTTGGTCAAGTAATCGTCTGCGCCCAAAACCATACCTTGTCGCATATCGATACGATCTGTTTTCGCAGTGAGGAAAACAAATGGGATAGTGGCTGTAGCAGGCTCTTTGCGTAAGGCTTCCAAAACACCATAGCCATTCAATTCGGGCATCATAATGTCACAGACAATCATGTCTGGCAGCAGCCGGCGCGCCATATCCACGCCGACTGCGCCATTCTCTGCGCCAAAAACTTCATAACCCTCCAACCCCAGCATTTCGAGGATGTCGTTACGCAAGTCTGTTGCATCTTCAATTACAAGAATTCTAGTCATGCTCTTTCACTCTCACCCATTCGTGGAATATTCACAGTGACAGTTGTGCCTTCATTAATCTGACTAACGATGTCTATCGTTCCATTATGAAGTTCGACAGCACGTTTAACCACGATCAGTCCCAGTCCTACACCCTGCACATTTTCCGCATTCCGCCCGCGATAAAATGTATCAAAGATACGCTCCAAATCGCCTTCGGGGATGCCTATGCCACTATCCACAACCGATATCATAATCGTATCCGCTACAATCTGTAGATGGCAGCTAATCGCCCCGTTGTGAAGGGTAAACTTGAGCGCGTTTGTCAACAGTTCGGTCACAATCTTCGTGAACAAGAATCTGTCAACCCGCACATGCGGCAGTTCCTGTGCGGCGAGGGCAATTCGGTCAGCGCCTAACTGCCGGGTCGCTTTGAGTTTAGCGATAATATCGCGCGTTATTTCAACGATATCATACCAGTCTGGATTGAATTCTAGCTTATCCGATGTTACATCATTGACTGCCAAAACATCGTCCAGTATACGGACCATATCAAACACACCGGCCCGTATTTTGTTCACTTTTTCGTGACGTTGCTCTGTGCTTAAACGGTCACCATAGGTACTGAGCAAATCGCTCGATGTCAGAATTCGGGTCAGAGGCGTGCGAAATTCATGCGACACAGTGGTCACAATCCGCATTCGCAGCTCATTTATCTCGCGCGCTCTGGCAAGGGCTTCTCTCAATTCGACTTCAAGCTGCTTTTGCCGGGTCATATCGCGCAAGCTGCATACCAGATTGCTGATGACTCCCTCGTGGACAATGACCGGATAGACGGCTACGTCCAACATCAGCGGCACACCTTGCCGATTTTCAATCGCCACTTCAAAACGCACGGGTTCTTCGTTGGTGACTACACTCTGCAAGATATTTTTAAATCGTTCCGGGTTTTGCGGGCGTACAACAGTCGTCATCAATTCACCAGAACAATCCGCATCCAGACCAATTAATTTTAGAAATGCGGGGTTCGATTGCACAATTGTCCCGTCGGGTTTTATGACGGTCTTACCATCGCTGCTGCTATTGAAAATGGCTTCAAAATGACCGCGAGCACGTTCCAGTTCCGCCGTTCGTTCTGTGACGCGCAATTCAAGTTCATCTATATAGCGTCCAATCTTGTCATTTAGCTGCATATTTTCTAATGCCAGGGCTGCGCGTTCGGCAAATGCCCCAATCAAACGCTGATCGACCTCAGTAAACGCATCAACACTCAAACTCTGCAAATCTAATGCGCCGATAATCCCACGCGGTGTAGTCAATGGAACAACCAGTTCCGAGCGCGTCCGCGAGTCACTATTTAAATAACGCGGGTCGGTTGTGACTTCGGGTACATAAAGCATTTTGCCTGTACGAATCGCTTCAGGTACTAGCCCATGTCCATCCAGATATAATGTGTTCCGCGCATCAACTGCATATGGCCCGGAACGTCCATAACGAATAATCTTGTGTTCATCTGGTTCGATCAATAAAACACCACAGTCGGCCTGTTTAAATTCTTGAACAACGGCCTGGGCAATACTTTCACACGACTCGATAAGATTCTTTGATTTAAACAGAAAATTCATAGAGCGATACAGTGATTCTAACTCTTTGATTTGCTGCCGATTCTTTTCATGAATTTGGGCATTCTCAATTGCGAGGGCAGCGCGTTCTGCAAATGCCATAATCACCCGGCAATCCGATTTCGAAAATGCGTTTATACGCATACTCTGTAAATCCAGCGCACCGATGACGGCGCCGTGTGGCGTAATCATGGGTATGACCAATTCAGACCGTGTGCGCGGTTCATTTCGGACATACCGTGAATCAACCGTGACATCGGGCGCATAAATCAACTGCCGGGTGCGAATCGCTTCGGGCACTAAGCCCGGCCCATCCAAAAACAAGGTCTGACTCGCATGTACAGTATAGTCCCCTGCCCGCCCTTGACGCACCAGTTGTCCAAGGTCTTCTTCAACCAGCATGACACCACAATCGGCTTGCTCAAAACTCTGGACAACGGCCTGAGCAATCAACAAACAACTGTCTTGCAAACTTTTGGCTTCAAACAGAAAATCCATTGACCCATACAGTGATTCCAGTTCATTGATTTGCTGTCGATTCGTGGCTTGCATCTGGGCATTTTCGATGGCAAAAGTCACTGAACTAACCAGCAGCGTCAGCAAATTCTGGTCAAGCTCGGCAAACATATCCGGGTGCGCGGTCTGCGAAATCAAAAAACCCATAACGCGATCATGACTAATGAGGGGAATGAAGATGACAGACAGGGGCGTTTCGGAAGCAGGCACATCACGATAGATAAATTGCAGTTCAACACGTTCAGCTTCATCTATATCAAAGGTCTGAATCTGTTGCCGGGCAATCAAAGCTTCCAACCCATCGTTCGGTATAAATACCGGCGGAAATAGATTGCTGTCGATTAGCTGTCCATCGTACTTTGCATATACACTGACAAAACAGGAACCCTCATCGTCTAGCAGAACAATATTCAGATATTGGGCGTGTAAAATAGGTCGCACAATCTGGTCATAGATTAGATCATAGATGGAACGCAAATCCATAGACCGGATCAACCCGCGACCAATTTCATAGATATGACTCACTTGACTAAGCCCATATAATGCAGCCCAGATATCGTGTTGTGGCGTGTCCTGCGCCGTCGAAATTTCAGGTTGAGCAATATGGAGACGTTGAATTCTTTGTGCAAATGTCGCCGGGTGGATGGGGAGGGTTAGATAATCGTCTATAACTGCGGCATAAAGTTCATCCAGCATCGTATGATTTTCTGTGTCAACCAGCGCAACAATTGGAAAAGAATGATCCGCGCGAATTT
>CAZTLI010000521.1:0-3696 GCA_964614375.1 uncultured Anaerolineaceae bacterium | reverse complement strand
CGACCACCTTCGTAATCGCAACATCCACCGCGCCCACCATGACATCGGCGGTATCGGTGTTATTCGATGTATCCGGGTCGGGTTCATTGGCGGTGACAGAAGCCGTATTGACCAGCGTCGTGCCGCTCGTGCCTGCATCAACTTGCGCGTCAAAGGTGATGACGAACGACCCGCCCGCGACAATTGTTCCCGGCACATTACACGTCAGTGTATCGGCAGGCGCTTCTACGCATATCGGCGGATTCGATGGCCCACTGTAGGTCAGATTGGCATCCAGCGTATCGGTCACGACCACGCCTGTGGCATCTGTCGCGCCGTTATTGGTGATGGTCAGCGTATAGGTCACCGTGTCGGTCTCGTTGGCGGAGGGATTATCCACCGTCTTGGTAATCGACAGGTCAGCGCCGCCAATAGAGATATTGCGATTGGCATCATTGTTGCCTGCGTTCGTCTCGGCAGCATTGCCGGGGCCGCTTTCGCTGGCCGTCACCGACGCTGCATTGACCAGTGTGCCTGTCGCGCCCGCATCGACATTGACTGTAATCGTTATCGCGGCAGATTCACCGGCTTTGAGGTCGGGCACCGTACACGTCAGCGTATCGACTGGCGCTTCGGTACAGCCTGCTGGATTCGATGAGACATAGGTCAGACCGGGTACGGTCGGGTCCAGGGCATCGGTCACGACGATACCTGTCGCGTCGCCGGGGCCGTTATTGGTCACAGTCAATGTATAGACAATCGTGCCCGGTGCGGATGGCGTCGAGTCATCGACTGTCTTGGTGATGGCGAGGTCGATGCGATTGACCGTCACATTGACGTTGGCGCTGTTATTGGTCGGGTTGGGTTCGGATTCGTTACCTGCGACTGCTGCTGCATTGTTGAAGGTCTGTCCCATCGTGCCCGCATCAACCTGTACGGTGATGCGAATCACACGCTGTTGACCGGGATTGAGATTGCCGACATTGCACGTCAGCGTATCGGCGGGGCCTTCGATACAAATCGCCGGATTAGACGATACAAACGTCAGGCCGGGCGCTGCCGGGTCGAGCGTATCGGTCACGATGACGCCTGTCGCCTGTTGACCGCTGTTGTTCCGCACGCGCAGCGTATATTCAATCGTCACGCCTGCATCCGGTGAGGGGTCATCCACCACTTTGGTAATCGACAGGTCAACGCCGCCGATGCTGATGTCTTCCGTATCGGTATTGTTGGTGGCATCGGTTTCGTTGGCATTGCCCGCGCCACTCTGGTCACTGGTGACCGCTGCCGTATTGGTCAGCGTGCCACTCGCACCCGCGTCTACATTAGCGGTAATCGTCAGGACAACACTGTTGCCCGCAGCGATGCTGCCGACATTACACGTCAGCGTATCGGCTGGCGCTTCGGTACACACGGCGGGATTAGATGACACAAATGTCACGCCCGGATTGACCGCAGGCAGATTATCGGTCACGACGACATTGGTCGCGTTGCCGGGGCCGTTGTTGACAACTGTCAGTGTATAAACGACCGTGCCCGGTGCAGTCGGTGCGTTGTTATTGACCGTTTTCGTAATCGCCAGATCAACCTGATTGACGGTGATGGTCGCATCGTCCATGTTGTTGGCGGCGTTGGCTTCGTTAGCGTTGCCGGGGCCGCTTTCCGTCGATGTCACAGCGCCGATATTGGCAATCGTTGACCCACTCGTACCTGCATCAACGGTGACTTCAATGCCGATAGTCCGTGTTTGCCCCACGCCGACAGTCGGGAAAGTACAGGTGAGCGTCGGCAGGGCGGCGTCATTACACGGCAGCGTATTCGGCACAAAACGCACATACGTCACACCCACAGGCAGCACATCCGTCACCGTGACATTGGTCGCGTTGGCGGGGCCATTGTTACGGATTTGCAGGGTATAGGTGATGAGGTCGCCTTCGTTCGGCGTCGTATCGTTGACCGACTTCACAATTTGCAAATCGAGCAAACGAGTCACGGTCGTGTCTTCGGTATCAGTAAAGGGCGCGTCGCTCTCAAAAATAGCTACTGAGACGGCGTTGTTGATGACCGTGCCATCCGGCGTCAATGAGTCGATTGTGCCATCAATGACAATGGTGGCGAATCCACCCGGCGCAATCGTGCCCAGGTTGCACGTCAGTGTTTGCCCAACCAGCGGATTACACGTCCCCTGACTCGGTGTGACGAGGGTGACGGTAAATTGGGCGGGCAGCGTATCGGTCACAATCATACTGGTTGCCGCCGCATTGGGAATCGTGCCGTTGGTGATGGAGATGGTATAGGTCAAGGGTTGACCAGCCACTACCGGGTCTACGCTGTCGGATTTGTTGACCGTGATGTCGGGCGTCGTGACCGTCAGCGTATCCGGCGCGGTCACAATAGGATAGGTGCGTTCGTCTGGATTTGCGCCCGGTGTGGAGGTGATACTGGTCGTATCCGCCGTGTTATTGATGACGACATCCGGCGGAATACCCAGAGAGGGGTCAACGACCAGCGTCACCGTGACCGTCACCGACTCACCCGGCATCAGCACATCGACATCCACCAGAATAGCATCTACTGGCAGGCCATAACCCGCTGTCAGAGTCGAGTTATCGATGGCTGTGGTATTGACGGCATCACTGACCGCGACATTGACGCCGGTCACATCGACAAAGGCATCCAGCGTATCGACAATTTGCATATCATAGGCGGGTGCTGTACCTGTATTTTCGACGAACAGCGTCATCGTCACCGTATCGCCACGAATGACAACATCGGGCGTAAAGGTTTTGGTCATGGTTATGACGGGTTCGACCACTTCTATGGTCACAGCGTCATCACTGGTGACTGTGCCCGCGCCATATTCGAGGTCGGCGTCGTTAATCAGGTCAAAGTCGTTGACATTGCCCACATGATCGACCACCACCGCGACGACATCGACCACAATCTGGTCATCGGCGTTGGTGACGTTATCGCCTGTATTTAAGACTGCCGCGCCGAAGTTGAAGGTCACGCGGTCATTGGCGTTGACTGCTGTATCTATGGTGATATTGGCGGATGTTAAATCCGTATCACCCGCAGCAAGCAGGGTATTGCTGATGTTCGCGCCAATCGACACCACCTCCGCACTGACGACGCGCAGCACGGCAGGCATCACATCACGGATGATAATCGTGTCTGTGCCTTCTTCCATCGTGACGGTAATGCGATAGGTCACAGTTTCGCCAATGGCGACATCGTTGATTCCGGCGTCGTTCTGGTCTGTGCCACCTTCGGGGAAGGTATCGGTTAAGGATGTGGCGTGAATGTCCTTCTCAATGTCCGGTTCAGTCGTCGTGATGTCGTAGGTATCGCTGCCGGTATATTCGCGTTCTTCCGTGCCCGGTTCATCGGGACTGGTGTCATAGCTTAAGTTCGCGGTATTGGTCAGCGTGGTGTTGAAGGCGTTGCTGTCGGCAATGCGTGCCTGATAGGTGATGACAAAATTGCGATTGTTCGGCGTGCGTGGCAAAACGTCCAGATGCACATCCAGCACATTGCCTGCGCTGTTATCGGTAATTGTCCCGCCGCCGCTGGTCGTGGCATTGACGGACACCAGTTCCAAACCCGCCGCGCCTAAATCGTCATTGATGACGACATCAAACGCCGGGGCAGTCGAGGTGGCGTTATCGTGAACGACGGTCACGCGGAAGGTGAGGATGTCGCCCGCGTCGCCTGACG
>CAZTLI010000520.1:0-3711 GCA_964614375.1 uncultured Anaerolineaceae bacterium | reverse complement strand
TGCGGTAGCCTGTTTCGTGCAGAGCAGCGCTCGCTCCGAAACCACTCCGTGATAAGGGCTCTTATCACGAGTAATATGTGTATGAAATTTGACCTATAAACTCATGTGCGATGATTGGTCAAACGTATATTTAATTGCCGCGTCCGGGATTTGTGTCTTGCGGCGCACCACCGTCCTCACACCGTGCTCGCCATCCGGGTGCTGGCGCGTGATCCGGCGGCGGATTTTGACATTCAGTCTCATCGCCATTTTGGTCAGGATTAGTCAGACTGGATTCATCACCTGTAACCGCCGAATTATCGACGTTTCCTGTTCCTGATGATGTATCCGTATTCTGTACATTCTCATTCACCGAATCGCCTGATGGCTGAGAGATTTGGACTAACTCGATTGAGCTTGCAATGAATATGGGTAACGGTGATGTTTGATCAAGCTGTGCCTCGACGCGGACAATATCACCAATGCTAAAATGATCAAACGACATATCACTATCAATCTGAATAGCAATGCCGTATATCTCAATCACTTCATCAGCTATTGTATCAATTGGCCCCTCTAAATAAAGACTGCCCGTTCCCCGCGTTGGTGACGGCATGTCTGTTGGTGTGGCTGTCACCGTAACAGCAGGTTCCGTCGGGGGTTGCGTAATAGTTTCAGTCGCACCAACAGACTCGGTAACTGGTGTTGGGCTATCCATATCTACTTGCTGTGTTTCAATTTCAACCAGGATACTGTCTTCTGTTAAGGAGATGGTATTATCCCCTTCCCCATTTGAATTTGACAGATTTAACATCACAATCAAAATAACGCCTATCAATACCACCATTCCAATTCCAATAAAACCTGGATGTATCCAGTGGGACGTGGGTAATCCTGCCGTCTGAAGAACGGTGTTGCGGATACGCATGAACGCTTCGGGACTTAATTCAGGCGATGGCGCATCATACAACCGTTTCGCCGTTGAGACGAGCGGATGACTCTCAGCGGATATCTGATCTGAAGAAAACATTTCATCTAACTGTTTAGCCAATTGATCTGCGTCAAATTGTGGTTTCATTGTTGGTGCCCCGCAGATAATGCCGTGCCTTCTCGTTTAGACCTAGCAGTTTACTTAATTGAGTTAATGCGCGATGTTGCAACGTTTTAACAGCAGTTTCCGTCTTATTCATAATATCAGCAACTTCACTGTGATTTTTTCGCTCTATAAATCGCAATGTCAGCACAGTCTGGTACTCATCTGACAATTGACCAATTGCATCGCGTAGTGCCTCAAACTCTTGGGTTTCTATCAGACTGTTCTCTATCTCCGGGCGGGAATCACGCATTTCCTCTTGGAGCGCAATTTGCTGACTGCGACTTGTTCGTCTGCGAAAATCCACTATCCGGGCTGAAGCAATACGATAAAGCCATGCTTCGAACGGTACCCCCCTGTACTCAAAGTTGCCCAGTCCTTTAACCATGTTGACAAAAACCTCTGACGTAATATCTTCTGCATCAGAAGTTGTAGCGACTCGATACGACACATATCGGAAAATCTGTTCAACGTGCAGCTCATACAATTGGGCAACCGCTTCCGAATCACCTCGCTGTGCGCGCCTGATAATGTGTTCGATATTTTGTGACACCGATCCCCTACCCTATTTTGCACTTCAGCTTACGGTGATTAAGTCTTGGTGTATGAGTCACTATATGTAACACCGTCGTAAACCCGGAAACGTTACACCTTTTAAGCAAAGGTATTGTACTTTTTACCTATACGCCGATAAAAAACGTTCTCCGGCAGATGTTCGGGATTAAGGATACCTCTCCCATCAAAAATAATCGGGGTTTTCATCACCTGGCTCAGACTGTGCCAATCCGCAACAACAAATTCATGCCATGCTGTACAAATGATTGCGGCATCGCTGTCTGTTAACGCGCTATGTAGATTCTCACAGGCAGTTACATCTCTAAATTCCAGTTCAGCCAGTGGGTCGTATGCGCGAACAATTGCGCCATGTGAAAGCAGGTCCCGGATAACAAATAAGGCCGGGGACTCTCGAATATCACTTGTGCCTGGTTTGAATGCTATACCCAGAATAGTAATCACCTTACCGCTGAGATTACCTAACTTCGCCATTGCCATATCCACAAGAACTTTTGGGCGTTGGCGATTTATGTCTATTACGCCTTGCAATACAGGCATTGCTATATCAACAGACTGACCGAATGAGACTAGCGCCTGTGTGTCTTTTGGAAGACAGCTTCCTCCGTAACCACAACCCGCCCATAAATAGCTTGCGATTTCCAGCTTGAGATGTTGACCGTCAATTTGTGGAAGTAGGCGCCGGTCAAGGTGAAGTATATCCAACACGGTTTGGACATCCGTCTTCGGTATAACCTCACAAAGCGATGCGATCTCGTTGCTAAATGAAATAAGGGTAGCGAGAAGCGCGTTCGACGCATATTTGACCATTTCGGCATTTTCGAGTGTTGTGTGGATGATCGGGCACTTAAACGACTTATATACATCATGTAAAACTGAACCGCCACGCGCATTTGACTCGCCAATGACGATCCGATCAGGATTCAAAAAATCTTGCAGTGCCCTGCCCTCTCTCAAGAATTCCGGGTTCATACACACACTGAATTCTGTATCATCTAAATGTGCTGACAGTATTCCACGCACAATGTTATACGATGTGCCCGGTATCACAGTGCTTTTGACAACAATAACTGAGTATTGACCCCGCCCATGTAATGCGCGTCCGATAGTGTCTGCCGCAGCTTCAACCATCGACACATCAATCATATTATTCACAAGCGGTGTCCCTACACAGATAAATATAACTTCGGAAGCCTGGATCGCCTGATAACCATTACGACTTATAGAAAAACGATAATTGTTTAAATTTTTTTGCAGCAGCTCCGCCAAGCCCGGCTCGTAGAATGGCAATTCGCCAATAGCAATTCGGTCAGTGCGAATTGTGTCTATGTCATATCCAACTGTCTCATGACCCATTTCTGCTAATCCCACCGCCGTCGTCAAACCAACATAACCTAACCCTAATACGGCAATTCGCATCATGCCCCCCGGTAATATGCTAACGTCCTACGTAATCCATCTTCTAGTGCTGTTTGCGGTGACCAACCGAGTAAAGTGCGGGCTTTTGTAATATCCGGGCAGCGCCGCGCTGGATTATCAGTCACATAATCGCTATCTGAACTCGCTGCGAACTGCACAGGGATATTACCAACGAGCTGATTAAATAAAGTTGCCAACTGCCCGATTGAAATCTCTCTTTCGTCATTGCCGACATTAAGCACTTCGCCCTCAAATTGCGAGAGAAGCAGCCGAAAAAAAGCGTTGATAGCATCAGCAATATAACAAAAGGCGCGTGTTGCTCGTCCATCGCTATACAGCGTGATTGCGTCAGCATCGATTGCCGCACGCATCAAATCAGGGATAATACGACCATCGTCCAGTCGTTGACCCGGCCCATAAATATTGAATGGACGCGCGATTTTCACCGGTAGACTATATAAACGCCAATATGTCATGCACAATGTCTCAGCCAGACGCTTAGACTCGTCATAACATGCTCGTGGCCCGGTGGATGATACATGTCCCCAATACGATTCGGGTGTTGGGATATGTTCAAGGTCCGGGTTTCCATAGATTTCGCTGGTGCTCAAATAGAGCATACTAACACACTGTTTAGTCTGGCATAA
>CAZTLI010000519.1:0-3727 GCA_964614375.1 uncultured Anaerolineaceae bacterium | reverse complement strand
CACCGACATTCACCGCGCCCTGGAAGACAACCTCACCACCGAGTTCTTCAAAGGTCGCTGCCATCACAGCTTGCAGACCATCGGCATACGGGCTGCCGTCGTGGATGGTGGCAAGCGTCGTTGCGCCGAGTACGTCATAGGCATAAATTGCTGCCACCGCGCCCTGGAACAGGTCGTTGTGGGCGGTGCGATAGTAACCGGGCTGCCAGACACCGCCCGCTTCTTCGTCGGGATCGGTCAGCGTCGGGGCGGTGTTTGATGGTGAAATCAGTACCAGACCAGCCGCGCTGATAATCGGCAGTGCCGCTGTCGCCGAGCTGGAGCAGTTGGTGCCGATAATACCAATTACGGTGTCGTCCGACGCGACACGCTGGGCAGCCGCCTGACCACCTTCAGCGTTACAGCCCGAGTCTTCGCCCGTCAACAGGATTTCGTGACCGAGCAGTTCGCCACCACGATCTTCAATCGCGATTTCAATACCTCCGAGCGAGTCTTCACCAAGGAAGGATGTCGCGCCCGAAACAGTGAGCATATAGGCGATGTGGATGGGATCATCAGGGCCGATGACCACACAACCCAATTCGTCCATACAATCCTGGGCAGTCGTGGCTGGAGCAATCATCACGACCAACACCAGCAACAAAAGTACAGGCAGAAAACGTTTCAACATAGGGGTCTCTCCAACATGAACTAAATATAGGTTAAACAACCATTTGTGTAATCACGAGTAGTGCATTTCTATATTTGGCATGATGTGCCACTCGCGCAGACGATTATAACGCAAATGCGCCAATTGGCGAATTTTGCAGGCGACGGCAACGTGGCAACAGGTCCTGTGTTATAGAAAAGCACCTCGCGGTACAATCGCACAGATTATAACAGTTTTGCAGGTACAATCAATCAACAGGAGCGGTTCAGTCAAATACGGGCGATTCATGCCAATCCTGGCTGTTTGGCTTTCAGGAAGATGTACAGCAATACATCCTGTGATGTTAAAATTCGCCCATTGTTTTCATCACCCTGCCGATAGATAAGGAGAGAATACTATGACCCGGACATCCTACGACATGATCGTCATTGGTGGGGGTGTGGTTGGGGCATCGACTGCTTATACAATAGCAAATACAGGCCAGCGTGTATTATTGCTTGACCAGTATGAACCCGGTCACACACAGGGCAGTTCACATGGCGATGGGCGCATCGTGCGCTTTAATTATCCGCAGCCGATTTATGTGGAAATGGCGATGCTGGCCTATCCCGGCTGGGAAGCGCTACAACAGCGCGCGGGTAAACGATTGGTGCAAAAAACGGGGTTATGGGAGTGTGGTTATGCTGGCAGCCCCATCATCAATGAACTGGTCGAAACGCTATCTCGATATGACATCGCCTTTGAACGCTTATCCGCCGATGAGAGTAGACAGCGCTTCCCACAATTGTGGCTGGATGCTGGCAGCGAAGCGATTTATCAGGCGGATGGCATGGTGGCTTTTGCGACTCAAGTGGTGCAGACCTATTGGCGATTGGCAGTGGAATGCGGCGCGGATACACGAACAGGCGTGCGCGTCAAAGCGATTGAACCGAATAGCAGCGGTGTGACTGTTTGCACCACAGATGGCGAAGCCTTTACCGCGCCGAAAGCAGTTCTCACAGCGGGCGGATGGGCAAAGACGATGTTGTCTGAACTGGGTCTCGATTTACCGTTGAAAATCACGCAGGAACATATTGCCTATTTCGCGCCTAAAGATGACACCTACAGTCATCGCGTCGGCGACCTGCCCAACGTCATTGACCAGCACGAAAAAGACATCTACTATGCCCTGCCACAGGTAGAGATTACGGGTGTGAAAGCGGGTTTTCATGGGACAGGCCCCGTCATCGACCCCGACAAGCGCCCGGAGATGAACATGAGTCTGTTTGAGCCGCTGTCCGCATGGATTGAACGACGCTATGCCTATCTGCGACCTGAACCCACAAATGCCCTGACCTGCCTCTATACCAATACACCCGACGAAGACTTTATCCTTGACCGTCATCCCGACGCGCCCAACTTGATTATTGGCTCAGGTTTCAGTGGACATGGTTTTAAATTCGCGCCTGTTCTGGGGCAGATTTTATCTGCGCTGGCATTGGACGAGTCCCCACCACTGCCACTCGATACCTTCCGCTTAGACCGCTTTTAAGCGCAAAGCGTAAAACAAAAAGTGGGACACAGGCGCGTTCACAAAGAGATTCATGTGGGGCCAAGCGCTATTCGCCAAAAAACGACGACTCGATGCAAAGTCAAAGGAAACACCATAGGGTAAATAGGAATATCTCATGCAAGCGAATACAATTGGACGCAAACTGCCCCGCGCCAGACCCGTCATACTGACGTTTTACGATTCGCTCAAGGACTATCCCTATACTTCGACCTTCTCTGTGCGTGATGACGCGACGAACGAACAAATTCAACATCTCATCAACTGCGTTTGCGCGCTGTCGGACTGTGTACTGGGGCAATACAAGATTGGTTATGCTGTGTATGTGATACCGGACCTTGAGGACAAAGTGAAGGCACTGAAGTCCAGTGTTATGGGCACGTTCAAATGGCGGATCACCTATCGCACGCCACACGGCATGTCTCGCTCACATACTATACCGGGGTTGAATCGCGAAACATCATTGCGGATGACAAAGAATATCATGAAGAGTCCCGGTAAAGACCCCGATTTATCGCATCCCAAATGGCGGGCATTTCTGGAAATCTTCCGGGCAATCTGCGTCACGAAAGGAGGCGAAGCCATCCACGAACCCATTATGTGCAGCTATTCCGGCGGCAATTGGCCGCCAAAAGGCGCGAAACGACGTCGTTAGCACGCCGCTGCAATGACCTGCCTGATTGTTGTCAGCAGCGATGCCCTATTTATTGCACCCATCAATCGGTATATTCGTTGCTGTCATTTCATTTGTGTTTGCGCTGGGTAATTCAGAACGCGATGCGGCTGAGCGAGTTGCTGCAAGCAAAAGAGAAACGCAACCGCCCACAATTAGCTACAAAGATTCTGCGGGCAGCAGCGTGTGCAGCACATCTTGTGCAGAATAACTCGTCGCACCGTCCGGGATAAATTGCCCGATATGCACCAGATCATCCCCTGATGTGACTATCGACGGTTCGGTATAACCGGAGGCGCGTGTTTGCGGATACCCCGCAGCCGAACCCAGATGATTACACAAACACTGTCGCCCAACGGTATCCTCGATTTTTCCGCCTTTTTTGACATACGCATCCACAGGCTCTGCCGGACAGCGATAGCCCAACGTGCCATCTTCAGCCTTATAGACATGGCGCAGATAACCGACATCACACAACCGGGGTCGCTCTCCGTATAACGCTTCGTCCGACATCGTGTTTTCAACGGTCACGACTTTGAAGGGAAAACCCGTCGGCGAGACCAGCGGGTCTGTGCGTACATGCGCCTCGTTTGCCAGCACTTTGGCGATGACGGCTTCCCGAATGGGCTGAGACATGCCGGACTCATCACAGAAGGCGAAGGCTGTCCCCACTTGAATGCCAGACGCCCCTTGCGCCAGCGCTTCTTGTAATTTCTCGGCACTGCCATAACCGCCGGCTAACCAGAATGGCAAGCCCATATCGCGGAAAGCCTCCAGCTTGATTTCGTCTTTCTTGCCATAAATGGGTTCACCGACCTCATTCAAGACCATCTTGCCGCGCGGGGGCGCGTTGTGC
>CAZTLI010000518.1:0-3753 GCA_964614375.1 uncultured Anaerolineaceae bacterium | reverse complement strand
GTGAGCTTTATAACCATTAACTCTCTGAGGACAGGCACGTCGGCCTGTCCCTACGAAATTTGCGTATAAAGCGTCATCCATTATTTTCCTGTCGCAGGCGCTGGAGTTCGGTTTGCCATTGTTGGACGGCGACCTGTACAGTCTGTCGTTCGGCGTCAGATAGAGTCGATGGGAAGGGCAGATGTTGGCTGTCGTAATGCTGCGCTTCTTCGATTTGCACGGCTATGCCCGCCACCTGATAAGCATGTTGATAGGCGGTCTGCACGGTCATCGGCACAACCGCCTGCCGCAACGGGAGTGCGATGCGTGGCAGAGTGTCGCCCTGTGCAATGCCGATAAACCACATCTCGTCATAGGCATGATAAATAACGGCATGGTAGGGATAGCTGTGGGTGCTGGTGTCATCGAACAATCGTTTGACCGAACGGGTCAGGTCAATTTCGACCACATTCACACCCCGCCCAATCAAACGCTCCCGGCGCTGGCGATAATGCAAAATAGCAGCGGGTTCGGTCTTATTACGGGGCGAAACAATTTCAACAACCGTCACCAGATGGCCTGTCGCCTGTTCTTTGACATAAATCGCCTGTTGATGCGGTTCGTCCGCGAGCAGCAGCACACCCGGTTCTGCCAACACTTCAGCGGCAGCTAGCCCATAATCAAAGGTCTTATCAACTGCGGGCGTTTCTGCGCTGGATTGATGCACATAGAGGTCTGGTTCGCGGCTTTCAATCACCTGAAGGCTGGTTTCGCGTCCGGCGAAATAACCGAGACTCAACAAGGGGTCTTGAATCTGTTCCAGCAAATGCCCAATCACCCCACTGTGAATTTGCTGAAAATACCGTCCGGCTTCGGCAAAGGGGTCGATTGTGTTGGGAAATGGGCCGCGCTTCAGATGGGCAATCGTGGCGTCTGAATAGGCTGGCATAACACGCCTCGTCGTTGATGGGACATTCGTTAGGTTCATTATACTCTGCGTCTATCTGCCTGCGAGTCGGTCGCCGAACGTCGCATGTATGACAGATTATGCGTAATACATTACGAAATATTATCCTGTTATTGCCTGTTTAACAGGAGCTTCTGAACATCGAATCGCCGCACAACATGCGTTTGCCATCTCTTAAAATACACCCCCCGAATGCTGAATTGAGCCATATCTAAACGGTGTGTTCCCCGTTGTCAAAATCGAAAGAATGCCCCTACGATAACGTAAATGAAGCGGAAAGGGTGTTCATGCCAGCAGCGCATCAACAAGTACGGCGAGTCCTGCTCATCACATTGGCGCTCAATCTGGTGGTGGCCTTCAGCAAAATCGCGCTGGGATTGTTCAGCGGTGTCTTAGCCGTGACTGCCGACGGCTTTCATTCGCTGGTGGATGCCAGTGGCAATGTCGCCGGACTCATCGCCACGACCATCGCCAACCGTCCCCCGGATGACGACCATCCCTATGGTCATCGCCGCTTCGAGACGATTGCCGCGCTGTTCATTGGCGCGATGCTGCTGCTGACGGCGTGGGAAGTGGTGCGCGGCGTGATTGAACGGCTGTCCGGCGATGCCCATCCTGATGTGACTCCGCTGGCGTTTGTCATTATGATTGTGACACTCATTGTCAATATCGGCGTCAGTCGTTATCAAATTCGCGAAGGGCATCGTCTGCATTCCGAAATTCTGCTTGCCGATGCCCAAAATACGCGCGCCGATGTCTTCGTCACACTCTCGGTCATCATCAGTATGGGATTGGTCGCTGCGGGATGGATCTGGGCAGACGTGGTGGCGGCGCTGCTGGTCGTGGGGCTAATCGGGCGCGCTGCATGGCAGATTTTGCAGCAAACCGGACGGGTGCTGGTCGATACTGCGCCGCTTGATGCAGACAGAATAGAGAAAATTGTCGCCAATGTGCCCAATGTGCGCCGGGTGATTCGCGTTCGCAGTCGCGGGACGGCTGATGCAGCCCATATTGATGTCGATGTGCAGGTCGCGCCCGAAATGACCGCCGACCACACCGCGCAAATCGCCCGCACGATTCGCACTAGATTGACGGATCGCGTCAGTGGCATTGCCGAAATCGAAGTTCACTTCGCGCCGCATTACACCGGCCCGCGCGATTACAGCCTGATTGTCCGCGCCTGTGCCGATGCGCTGGGATTGGCGACGCATGAGGTGCGGATGCTGGCGGATGAACGCGGCGATGTGCTGGAACTGCACGTCGAAGTCCTGCCCAACCAGACTCTCGCCGAAGCGCACGCACACGTCAGTCAACTCGAACACGACATCTTGCTGCAACTGCCCCATCTGGACGACATCATCACGCACATCGAACCCGCCGTGCCCGCTGGAATCACACCCGATGACAGTGTGCTCAAACGACAGGCCGATATGATAGGCGCGCAGGCGCTGCACTTGCTGCGTGGTTATAATCCAGAGGTCAACTGGCATAATCTGGTGGTGCGTCCGGTGAATGGTGGATTTCTGCTGGCGACTCATGCTGTCCTGCCGCCACAGACCCCCATCGAAACCGCCCATCGCATCGCCGAAGATGCCGAAACCCGCCTCCGCAGCGACATCCCCCGCCTCAGCCGCGTGACGATCCACACCGAACCCTTTGACCATTGAGCGTTGTCGAATACAAGCTTGTGGGTTTTGACAGATTAATCCCGCGATTGGACAAGTTGCACTATACTAAAGGGACATCAAATAGACAGGATGCCCTATGGTCGCGCGTGAAGTCCCCCTTGTGGGTCAGGTGATGCCCGTTGACTATGCCCAGATGTTTCTGGATGGTGTTCAGGAGGTATTGGGCACTAATCCCACGATGGACTTGTTTTTGTGGTGTCAACGAGTTTATGGCGCGCCGACAGATTATGATTGGATGCAGCCGTTACTGACGTATTTCCACGATGGCACACACGGCAAACGCGGCAGGCGTCCCCTCGATTATGGTTATTTTGTGGCCCTGGCACGCGGTCTGAATACCTATCATCCCAAACAGACGGTGGCGGCGCTGTTGTGGCGTTTCGGCAAGAAGTGGTGGAATGGCACGACCTACCTGCTGCGGGCGCGTAAACCCCAGTCGATGTTGTATCGGCTGTTCTGGGGCGATAATAACGACGCGGCGCGCATCCCCAATACCGATTTTTCACTGGCGCATGAATTCACACCCCGCATATGGTCTGCCCTGCGCGACCATTTCCCCGATAGCTACTATCAACCCGTTGAACACCTGCCGTCCGAAAAATTCAGTATCGCACTGAATGCCTTCGCCCAAATCCTGGGCGACCAGATGCGGATTCCGTGCGATGTGGTGACGGGGCACAGCGTGGTGGCGCATGTGTCCGATTGCCCGTTCTGTGGCAATGGGTTGGATACCTGCCGGGTGTGGTGGGGTGTGGTTGATAGCATCGCGGCATGGCTGGATGGCGCAGACCCCATCAACAACGATACGCCCTATATCGACATCCCCAACAGCGACGCCCATACGATTGCGCTGCGTGTGTGAGATAGGCGAATCGCCACAAAAAAGTAGGACAGGCACCTTGGCAGCGTCTTTTTGGCTGCTGGTATAGCGCTGGCGATAGGAACTACGCCACGTTAAGTTTCACCATGACCACACCCTCTGCACCACGCTGCACGTCTTCAGCATTGGGTTTTCCGTCGGTATCATAGGTCACATGGTAATATTTAGCGTCGAAATGATTCTGCAACAAATGCCTGGATAATCCTTCCGCTACAATCTCTTTATCTTCTGCAATGACT
>CAZTLI010000517.1:0-3761 GCA_964614375.1 uncultured Anaerolineaceae bacterium | reverse complement strand
TTGCACATCGGGTCCCACTTCTTCCTGAATTGCATCCATAAGAAATGGAAAATGCGTACATGCTAGCGCAATCTGGTCAACACCGGCATCCACCATCGGTTGGACATAGTGACGGATAATGTCCCGCGATTCTGGTGTATTTGCTGAATTCTGCTCGGCGATATGTACCAGTTCAGGCGTAATTTGCGTGATAACCCGTACATCTCTGGCATAACGTTCGAGCACCCGTTTATAGAGGGGGCCGTTCGCTGTGGCGCGTGTCGTCAGCACGCCGATAACACCGCTTTTCGTCGCCTTCACAGCCGGTTTAACCGCAGGCTCCATACCCACGATGGGTACATTGGCGAATTGCGCGCGCACCTCATGTAAACTAGCGGCACTGGCAGAATTGCAGGCAACGACAATGACCGATGCACCTTCTGCCAGTAGAAATTGTGTAATCGAACGCACAAATCCGCGTATTTCAGCGGCACTTCGCACACCATAGGGCAAATGATACTGGTCAGCGTAGTAAATTGTGGGATATTGGGGCATCAAACGATGAATTTCACGCAGAACCGATAATCCACCAACGCCAGAGTCCAAAACGCCTACCCAACCCTGACGCAGACCCTTGTCACGCAGATACCCGTTCACGCGCGGCCTCAACAAACTCACTGAACAAACGGTGCATGGCGGCATCATCTGTCATATCTTCGGGATGCCACTGTACACTGAGAGCAAACCGATGACCCGGGCGTTCCATCGCTTCAATGATGCCGTCTGGCGATTGCGCCGTAATCTGAAAATCCGGCGCTGCTCGCTCGACAGATTGATGATGATAGCTGTTTACAGTCCTCACCACATCCCCAAGAATGTGTGCGAGACGAGTTGATGGTTCAATCTGTATCTCATGGGTAGCGGCGCTATTTGCGGTATCGTGCTGTAGCGCATTATTCACTTGAGATGGAATATCTTGAATCAACGTTCCACCCATTGCCACATTGAGCACCTGATGACCACGACAAATGCCCAGAAGCGGGCGATCATCAGCAATCGCCCACCGCACGATTGTTAGTTCCGTTTCATCGCGCGGTTCGTCTATCTGTCGGGTTTTTGGGTGGGGTTCTGCACCAAAATGGCATGGGTCTACATCGCCACCACCGGGCAATAAGACGGCATCCAACCGGGCATATAGCGCTTGCAGATTATCTACTGTCAGCCCAATGGGTATCAGAATCGGTAGACCACCAGCCCGCTCAATTGCCCGCACATTCGGCGCATAGGCCTGATGGTACTCATCCCCGTTTTCTGCACAATGGGAGGCTGTCGTAATGCCGATGAGTGGCTTCATTGTCGATTAGAAACGCTTTTCCTTCAGGCGCGCCGATTTACCACGACGATCACGTAGATAGTACAATTGGGCACGGCGGACTTTCGCCCGGCGCATGATTTCGATCTTTTCAATACGCGGACTTCTCAGGAGGAATGTGCGTTCCACACCAACGCCATGACTGGCAATACGGCGCACAGTAAAGTTGGATTCGTTGCCCCCACCTCGCAGGCGAATGACCACGCCCTGAAAAACCTGGACACGCTCGCGTTCGCCTTCAATGATGCGTACATGCACTTTGACTGTATCACCGGGGCGAAGATCGGGATGATCACGAACTTCAGCTTCCATGAGTTTCATTAATTCATTCACGGTGGTTTGCCCTTTTGAATTTAAAATACGCCAATGGCGCATCGACGTTATTCTTACAGAATGGAGAGGCATTATAGCATGGGCAAATCATGCAAAACAAGGGGGCAATCACCACCCTCTGTCATACAACACCCGCGCAGTTACCGCATCATATACCCAGTGTACGGGCAATACGCAGAATACCCACAACGGTTTTTGAATCAACGATTTCACCGTTTTCGACCATTGCCAACGCATGGATCAACGGTGTTGGAACGACTTCAATAAACTCGTCCACATCACGCTCCAGCGCATCTGGCACAAGTTCGGTAGCGATAAAGAGATGGATGTATTCGGTGGTATAACCCGGCGCAACAAATATCCCACCCAGCGGCTTGATGTTCGTGGGTTTATAGCCAATTTCTTCCTGCAATTCACGTATCGCAGCATTTGCCGGTATTTCATCGGGTTCAAGGATACCCGCCGGAATCTCATATAAAATTCGATCTGCCCCAAAACGAAACTGACGAATCAGGTAAATATTTTGCGCTTCATCCAATGCCACAATTGCCACGGCACCGGGATGCTGAATTATCTCGCGCACACTTTCGTTCCCGTCGGGCAATTGTACGCGATGCGAATCCAAATGTATCAAACGGCCTGAATAGATGTGTTGTGTTTCGATGATGTGTTCTTGCATAGCACCCCGAATAAAAACGGACGGTAGTATGTATGTACCGTCCGCCGTCATTAAAATGGCTCGAAGGGTTATGGGATGACCAATTCCTGTCCCATATAAATCAAGTTGACGTTTGTAATACCATTACGCGCGGCAATGTCGTTCACGCTCACACCGTAGCGCAAAGAGATTTCAAACAATGTTTCGTACTGCTGAACAACATGGATTTGCCCGCCCGTAACCGTCCCAGTCCCAACCGTACCCACAGTGGAGCCGCCCGTCGCCCCGGCATCCTGTGCCGAAACCGCCGCAGCGGTAGACGTTGGTAAAGGAACGACACCGGTTGTACCACAGCCGGGGATAATCAGCTGGTCGCCAAAATGGATGAGGTTGATATTAGTGATGCCATTACGCGCGGCAATGTCGTTTACTCTCACGCCGTAGAGTAAAGAGATACGGAAGAGGTTAGGTTCAGCAGGCCGCACCTCGTGAACACAATCTGTACCGGGTAACTGCTGCTGGACAGGAACAGTTGCTGTCGCCGGCCCTAATGGTGGCACTTCGCCAAAGACAGTGGGTGTTGCGATAGGCGGCTGGATACCCGCGTTGATTGCGGCTTGCGTTTGTGTTGCTTCAAATTCCTGCGTGCGTTGTAATAAAAAGGCTGTTGCAGACAGGGCAAATTCATCTATGGTCGGTTGCTGGGCTACCTGTATGGGTTCACTCGTCGCGGTAGCTGTCGCCACAGCGGGAACAGTTGGGAAGTCAAGTTCCGATGTGTCTTCAGCCGTATCGGGCGTAGGTGTATCCGTTGGCGGATCAGTGGGGATGTCGGTGGGCGATGGTAGGGGCGTGTCCGACGGTAATGCCTGTGCGATAGGGGTTGTTTCACTACCAACAGCTTGAAAGCAACCGGATGCAACCATCATCACACACAGGCAGCCCAAAAGCCAGGATCGACGAAGTGCAGGAAATGTCATAGAAATAACCCTTTAATTGAACGCGACCATACAAACCGATTATACTGGCAACCTGCTGTTTAAACAACAACTGCTCGACGTTTTAGGACTACTGTCCTGCCAGAGGTATCGTGAACTTGATCGTCGTTCCGACCTCTACTTCACTGGCGATTTCTATTTGCCCCCCATACAGATCAACCAATCGCTTTACAATCGCTAAGCCTAATCCCGCTCCCTGCTGTTCATAGAAATCACGCTCGAACTGCATATAAGCGCCAATCGCCTTAATTTGCTCTGCGGTCATCCCCCGCCCCCGATCAATAATGCAGACTTCATAGAATTGCTCGACAGGCCTTGCCTTTATCGTTACCTTTGTCCCCGACTCCGAAAATTTGAACGCATTGTCCAACAACAATTCAATAATCCTGGCAAAATCCTTGTCAGTGATACACGCCTCATC
>CAZTLI010000516.1:0-3769 GCA_964614375.1 uncultured Anaerolineaceae bacterium | reverse complement strand
TGACCAACTGAGCTACAGCCACCATATACATGCGTAGTATAGCATGGAGACATAGTGATGGCTAGACCAACATTTACATGCTCACGACACTTTCTCCGCGATGACGACTTGCACTAAACTACGGGGACACGGTTCTTCGACAACAGTTACAGTATACCCAAATGGGGCAATATGTGCCTCCACATCAAATCCGATGTCCTCGCGCTGCCCTGTAATGCGATAGAGCCATTCCAGCAACCTCTTCACCAGACCACCGCTCACAAACCGACTACCCGGCACGATCACCAGCCGTCCACCGGGCTGCAATACGCGATGGGTTTCTTGCAGCGTGGTCGGGGCAAGGATGAAATCCGTTGGGAAGGTGCTAACCACCGCCGCAAAAGCCTCCGCTGCAAACGGTAGTTGCTGTGCCTTGCCGCGTATTAGTTCAGGGACAATCCCGTGCTTATGCAGCTTCCTTCGCGTGATTCGCCCCATATTTGGCGATAAATCGTAACCAACAGCCAGATACCCTGCCGCATGTAAATCAAGCTGCAAATCGCCTGTGCCGTGTGCCAATTCGAGTACGCGCCCCCCGGCTTCGACATTGAGGTGCTTGAGCGATGTCCGCTGCCAGCACCGCCATGCACCCAATGATACGACCTTACTGACCAGATCATACGTAAAGGCCATTTCATAATACAACAGCCGAAATCCGAACCGCACCAAACGCTGCCAGAGTCTCATCAACTTCCACCTGCAACAAAAAGACCTGCTGAATCGCGCAGGTCATCAACATCGCACAAATTGATCAATCTACTTGACCACGATCTGTACCCTATCCCCGTCAATTCGTACCGCATACCACGGCACAGGGACGAGGGCCGGCGGCGCTTTTACCGAACCATCGCGAATATCGAACCGTGCGCCATGTCGCGGGCACTCGATTTCGTAACCATCGAGCAAGCTATCCTCGCCATTCTCATCCTCTGTAAGCACGTTGCCATCGTGTGTACACAGATCTTCAATCGCGTAGTATTTGCCATCCACATTAAATACAGCAACCCACCGTCCGTCAATGTCAAATACCTCACGCTGTCCCGGTTGCAATTCGTCTACAGTGCAGACAGTGATAAATTCCGTCATGTTTAGTCCTCGTCTTCGCGCGCTTCCCAGAAACCCTGTCCATACGCCCCCACGTTCAACACCTTGAGCGAGAGCAAACCGCATTTAACCCGGTTCATTGAAAGCGGAATGCCAAGCATCTCAAATACTTCTTCTTTGGTGATATTTTTGGCGTCTTCCAGCGTTTTGCCAATCAGTTTTTCGCCCAGCATCGAGGCCGAAGCCTGACTGATGGCGCAGCCTTCGCCATCCCAACCGACTGCTTCAATGACGCCATTTTCATCCAGGCGCAGTGTGAGTTTTAAGCGATCTCCACACAGCGGATTGTGTTCCTCATGTTCAAAGTCCGCCGGATCGAGCAAGCCCCAATTACGCTGATGCTGGGCATGGTCAAGAATGATTTCGCGGTACATATCGTACATACGCCAACCTTCACAATTTCAAACTGAAAAAGCCAATTTCGCTTTATAGAGTGCGGCAATTAGTGCGTCCACCTCTTCCAGCGTATTATACAGATAAAAACTCGCACGAGCAGTAGCCGTTACACCGATTTCGGCGTGCAGCGGCATCGCACAGTGATGTCCCGCCCGCACAGCCACGCCTTCGGCATCCAAAATCTGCGCGACATCGTGCGCGTGAATGCCAGCAACAGTAAAGGCAGCTACTGCACCTTTCTGCCCGGCATCTGGCCCATAAACTGTCACTCCCGGCACTTCCGCCAGTCGTTCCAGCGCATACGCCGTCAGAATTTGTTCGTGCGCGTGGATTTTGTCCATCCCAAGCGCAGACAAATAATCCACCGCATAGCCCAACCCAATCGCCTCGGCAATACTTGGCGTACCGGCTTCAAATTTATAGGGAAGGTCATTCCATGAACTACCGTCGAGCGTCACCTGCGAAATCATATCGCCGCCGCCCATCCACGGTGGCATGGTTTCGAGCAAGTCGCGCTTACCATAGAGAATGCCGATTCCGGTTGGCCCCAGCATTTTATGTCCACTAAACGCCAAGAAATCGACATTTAACTTTTGCACATCAACGGGCATGTGCGGTGTACTTTGTGCCCCGTCAACGAGAATCAACGCGCCAGCATCATGGGCCATGTGTGCCATAGTGACAATAGGATTCACCGTCCCCAGTACGTTGGAACTGTGCATAACCGCGACCAGTTTCACGGGTTCGTCACGCAAGATACGGGCGAAAAATTCCATATCCAGGGTGCCATCTGGTTGGACAGGTACATAACGGATGTGGATTCCCTTTTCGGCAGCAAGCATCTGCCAGGGCACAATATTGGAGTGGTGTTCCATGACAGTAGACAAGACGACATCGCCGGGTCGCAGATTTGCCCGTCCCCACGTTTGCGCGACGAGATTGATACTCTCCGTTGTCCCGCGCGTGAAAATCACTTCGCGTTTACTGGCAGCGTTGATGAACGTCTGCACCTTCTTGCGCGACCCTTCATAGGCCGCTGTCGCCGCTTCACTGAGTTTATGAATACCCCGATGCACATTAGCATGATAACGGCGATAGTAGTCATTCATGCCGTCAATCACCGCCAGCGGCTTCTGGCTGGATGCCGCATTGTCAAGGAACACGAGCGGCACATCATCATGGTGCATCTGCTGCAAAATCGGGAAATCTGCCCGAACTGCCGCTACGTCAAAGGGTAGAGCCGGTTTAATCGTCTCGGTCATGGTGTATGCCCCTGTATTAAAGAAAAGGCGCGCCCTCCAACCGATGGCACGCCTGAATTTGTCTGTATCAATCGTGCCTAGCCCACGATTTTCGCTTCAACTGCCGCTTGCAGACGTTCACGCACCCGTTCAAACGGAATCCGTTGCAGCAGTTCGTCGAAGAAACCATCAATCACCATAAGTTCAGCCTGTGGGCGGGTAATGCCACGACTCATCAGATAGAAAATTGGCTCTTCTTCCAGCGAACCGAATGTCGCCGCGTGTGAACAGGCCACGTCGTCTGCTTCGATTTCCAGTCCCGGGATGCCGTCCATCCGCGCGTCATCACTGAGCACAAGATTACGACAGGCCTGAAAACCGTCAATCTTCTGCATTTGCGGCAGCGACTTAATCATCCCCTGCCAGACTGTTCGCGCTTTGTCACGGGCAGCGCCTTTGAATAGCAGATTGGTCGTCGTCAGGGGTGCGTTGTGATTTTGCTGTGTATCGAGGTCAAATAGCTGGTTTTTATCGGCAAAGAAGAACCCCGACATCTGCACATTCGCGCCTTTGCCATCCGCCTCCAGTTCGATGTAGGCTTTGAGCAAACGTGTGCCCATTGTGCCAATAATCCAATCGAGATTAGCATCGCGCCCTACACGCGCACGCTGGTGACTAAATTCAAACGTCTGCCGATTCCAATCTTGCAGAGACACATAACGCAGATTTGAGGCATCACCAACCAGCAGTTCTGTCGCGCCCATGTAGGCAGATTGTGCCTGACCTTCTGGCGATTTATAGTCCACAAGCATCGTTGCCTGTGTATTTTCAGCCGTCACCACCAGCACATGCCCTAAACTCGCGCCGTCACGGGTGTTATACATCACCACATGCAGCGGCAGTTCGGCAACATAATTACGCGGCACATAGACAAACACGCCATGTGTCCACAAAGCGCCATGCAGCGCGGCGAACTTGCCATCCTCTGG
>CAZTLI010000515.1:0-3771 GCA_964614375.1 uncultured Anaerolineaceae bacterium | reverse complement strand
CTGGCATCATCACATTCCGCCCAATGATGGTGGCATCGCTGCCGGACAATTGGCGGCAGCCGTCTATCACCTGAATGAAAGGAGTACATCCCCATGTGTCTAGCCGTACCGGGACAGATTATCAGCATCGAAGGCGAGGACTTCCAGCGCAGTGGCAAAGTCAGCTTTGGGGGCATCATCAAAACGGTCAATCTGGCTTATGTGCCCGAAGCCACCACCGGCGATTATGTGCTGGTGCATGTCGGGTTCGCGCTGCAAATCGTGGATGAGGCCGAAGCCCGGCAGGTCTTCACCTATCTACAAGAATTGGGCGAACTGGACGACATTACAGGAGAACCTGATGCGCTATATTGACGAATATCGTGATGCACAGGCTGTCAAGCGGTATATCACTGCCATCGCCAACCGCGTGACCCGTCACTGGACGCTGATGGAAGTGTGTGGGGGTCAAACCCACGCGATTGTTAAATTCGGCATCGACCAGCTATTACCGCCGGAAGTGACGATGCTGCACGGGCCGGGCTGCCCGGTGTGTGTGACTCCGCTGGAACAGATAGATCGCGCCATCGCCATCGCCAGACAGCCGGATGTCATTTTCACCTCATTCGGCGATATGCTGCGCGTGCCCGGTTCACAGACCGATTTACTGGCGACGAAAGCGTCGGGCGCGGATGTGCGGATGGTCTATTCGCCGCTGGATGCGCTGACGATTGCGGAATCGAACCCGGATAAGCAGGTGGTGTTCTTCGCTGTGGGCTTTGAGACGACAGCGCCCGCGAATGCGATGGCGGTCTATCAGGCTAAAGAGCGCGGCATCGCCAATTTCTCGCTGCTGGTCTCGCACGTCCTCGTCCCACCCGCGATAGAGGCGATATTGTCATCGCCGGATAATCGGGTGGATGGCTTTCTGGCGGCGGGGCACGTCTGCACCGTCGTTGGCTATGAAGAATACGAACCACTGGCTGTCAAATACCATGTGCCGTTTGTCGTGACGGGTTTTGAACCGCTGGACATCGTGCAGGGCATCTATATGTGTGTCAAACAGCTAGAGGAAGGGCGCGCCGAAGTCGAAAATCAATATGCCCGTGCAGTCCATCGCGATGGAAATACCCGCGCGACCCAGCTCATCGCCGAAGTGTTTCAGGTCGTCCCGCGTAAGTGGCGTGGCATCGGGCAAATTCCACACAGTGGACTCGGCCTGCGCGGGGATTATGCGCTTTATGATGCAGAAAATCGCTTTGCCGTGACGACTATTCACGCCGACGAACCGGCAGAATGTATCAGCGGACAGATTTTGCAGGGCATCAAGAAGCCGCCACAGTGCCCCGCATTTGGCACGCGCTGCACACCCGAACATCCGCTTGGCGCGACGATGGTCTCGTCTGAGGGGGCGTGCGCGGCCTATTATCGCTATCGTGGCGAGAGTAAAGAGGCGGTGACATGACCGACCAACCCGACCTGCTGGCAATGACCTGCCCTATCCCCATCGCCACCTATCCCTATGTCTTACTGGCGCATGGTGGCGGGGGACGTTTGATGCACCAACTGATTCACCAGATGTTCACTGCCGCGTTTGATAATGCCCATCTGCAAGCACAGCACGACAGCGCCGTATTTAATGTGCCTGTGCAGCGTCTGGCGCTGACGACGGACTCATATGTGGTGCAGCCGTTGTTCTTCCCCGGTGGCGACATCGGGCAGATTGCGGTCAATGGCACAGTCAACGATTTAGCGATGAGTGGCGCGCGTCCTTTGTATTTGAGCGTGGGTTTTATCCTTGAAGAAGGTTTGCCGATGACGACTCTATGGCGCATTGTGCAGTCAATTCAACAGGCCGCACAAAACGCCAATGTGCAAATTATCACGGGCGATACCAAAGTGGTCGATAAAGGCAAAGGGGACGGCATTTTCATCAATACGACGGGCGTGGGTGTCCTTGAACATGACTTGTCTATCGCGCCACACAGCGTGCAGACGGGCGATGTAATCCTGCTCAGTGGCGACATCGGACGACATGGCATCGCGATTATGGCGCAGCGCGAGGGACTGGCCTTCGAGAGCGAAATTGAAAGCGACAGCGCGCCCGTCGCCGCGCCGGTACAGGGATTATTAGACGCGGGTATCGCCGTTCACTGTCTGCGCGACCTTACACGCGGCGGACTTGCCAGTGCGCTGGTCGAAATTGCTGAATCCGCGCACATCCACCCCCACATCGAAGAACGCGCTATCCCCGTCCGGGAAGATGTGCGCGGCGCGTGCGAAATTCTCGGCCTTGACCCGTTGTATATCGCCAATGAAGGGCGTTTCATCGCCTTTGTGCCACAGGCCGACGCCGAAGCGGCGTTAACCATCCTGCGCCAGTATCCGGTCACGGGTGGCGCACGAATCATTGGCACGATTACTGACGAAAGGCCGGGTCAAGTGACGATAACCAGCACTATTGGCGCGCAACGGATTGTTGATATGCTAAGTGGAGAACAACTCCCGCGTATCTGTTAAAGGGGGCTGTAGGATGCACGAACTGCCGATTACACAAAGTATCCTCGACATCAGCCTGCGTCATGCCCATGATGCCAATGCCCAACGCATTACCGACATTCATGTGGTGATCGGGCAGTTATCGTCGTTCGTTGACGATGCCATCCAGATGTATTGGGACATCATCAGCGAAGGCACAATCGCAGTCGGTGCGACATTACATTTCCGACGCATTCCGGCTGAAATCCGCTGTGACCAGTGCCAGCAGACCTACAGTATCGGTGTTCCCGATTTCATTTGTCCGCATTGTGGGCATTGTCGGGGCGAAATTATCTGTGGTGATGAACTCTATGTCGAATCAATAGATGTGATTCAGGGAGACGAATATGTCACAGCGTAATATATCCATCGTGGAAAATATTCTCAGTGCGAACGACCAGATTGCCGTGAATAACCGTAAGCTGCTCGACGACAATCGCATATTTTCCGTCAATATCATGGCGTCACCCGGCGCGGGCAAAACCTCGTTGATTGAGGCGACGATTTATGGATTAGACGACGAGATGCGGATTGCGGTGGTGGAAGGCGACCTCGCGACCAGCATCGATGCCGAACGTGTGCAGCAGTTTGGCGCCGAAGCCGTCCAGATTAACACGGGTGGGAATTGTCATCTGGAAGCGGGAATGCTGCAATCGGCACTCGCCGAACTCGATCTGCGCGAGATAGACCTGCTGATTGTGGAAAATGTCGGTAATCTCATTTGCCCGTCGGGATGGAAGTTGGGCACACACAAAAATGTGCTGGTCGCGTCCGTACCCGAAGGCGATGATAAACCGTACAAATATCCGTCGATGTATCGTGGGGTAGATGCCCTCGTCCTGAACAAAATTGACCTGATGCCCTATGTCTCTTTCAATGTCGATTACTTTAAGTGTGGCGTGGAGATGCTCAATACCCGGCTGACGGTGCTCAATGTCTTTGAGGTCTCATGTACAACGGAAGAAGGCATCGATCGGTGGCTGCACTGGTTACGGAAACAGCGCGAGCAATTTCTTAGTCAAGTCGCCCATGCCACCTGAGATGAAACAGTCACGACTGTAGCTATCACGCCGCACAATCATATCGCCGCGCGCATGTATCACAGTCTATAACAAACGTCCAATTTCGCGCCCATGCCAGGGGACAGAGGGTGAGCATCGCCGCCTGCAAGATGGCTGGATAAAGGCTTCCAGGCAACAAAAAGTCGGTGCATCGTTCAATCTCTGCACCGACTCATGGACAATCATAGACCGT
>CAZTLI010000514.1:0-3776 GCA_964614375.1 uncultured Anaerolineaceae bacterium | reverse complement strand
GGATAGGCATCCTGACCAAAAGCCGTCGTTGTGGGACGGGCGACAGCCGCTTCCAGCAGATCAATATCGCGAATCTGCTGTGTCCCTTCAATCAATTTGGGATTATTCAAAACGCTGCCGTTGATATATACCAGTTCATCAACCGTGAGATAGCGTACTGTCGAAGTCGCTTTTTCCATGCGAGTCGGTCTCGTCTCTGATAGACTGCGCTGACTGGATTGTAACATTGCCATCTTCGTCCCCCTAGCCTGAGTCCGTTATAGGCCATGCCCCTAAAATCTGGGGGTAATGTGATGTACGATAACGATTATAGTGGAAGCAGGAAATTAACCATCTGCTCAATCTATGGGTCGATGGTTCGTGATACGATGGTTTAGACCCTTTCAACTGCACTGTAAAGGACAAACGTATGCGTTTTGCAAAATGGCTATTTCTCATCGGGACACTGGTGCTAGTGACCGCCGCCCCGACGCTGGCCCTCGGCAATGTGCCTGCTTATGAACCGACGGAATGCTGGTTCGACATCCCCAATGGTGTCGATGTCGAATGCGGTTGGTTGACCGTCCCGGCAGTCCGCAGCGACCCCGACAGTGGGACGATTCGGCTGGCAGTTGGTGTTTTCCACAGTAACAACGCCAATCCTGCTGCCGACCCCATTGTCTATCTGGAGGGGGGGCCGGGTGGTAATCCGCTGGAAGTGGTGCCGCTGGTGTTCAATCAGCGTTTTACCCCATTCCTCGATTATAGTGATTTAATCATCTTCGACCAGCGCGGGACGGGCTATTCTGAACCCGCCTTAGACTGCGCCGAAACCACCGAACTGGGTTTCGACCTGCTCGATCAGGACATCGAACCCCGGGAAGCATTGGTACTGAATAACGAAGCGCTCACGGCCTGTTATAACCGTCTGGTGGATGAAGGGGTGAATTTCGCCGCGTTTAACAGCGCCGAAAGCGCCGCCGATGTGTATGATTTGATGCGGACATTGGGTTATAGCGAATGGAATTTATACGGGATTTCGTATGGTACACGACTGGCACAGACCATCATGCGGGATTATCCGATGGGCGTTCGCAGCGTTATCCTCGACTCCGCCTATCCGATAGAAGCTGACCTGTACGAAACTGCGCCAGTCAATGCAGACCGGGCCTTCACCACCTTTTTTGAAGGGTGCGTGGCGGATGCAGCCTGCAATGCGGCCTATCCCAATCTATCGGATGTGTTTGATACTGCGATAGCGACTCTCAACGCGAACCCGCAATTGATTCAGATTACCAATCCCTTCACGAACGAAACCTATGATGCGCTGGTCGATGGCGACAGCATGATTGGGCTGCTGTTCCAATTGTTGTACGACACGACCATTATCCCCGTGCTGCCACAGATTATCTATGAGGTGGCGGATGGTAATCTGGATACGGTTGCGCTGATTTATGGCTCGCTCATCGCACAGGTGGATTTTAGCAGTCCCGGTATGCAGTTGGCGGTGCAATGCAACGAGGAAGTAGCATTCAGCGATGCCCAACGGGTTGCCGATGCCACGCAAGCCTTCCCGCGTTTGCAGCCCTTCTTTGAGGCGTCGAATCTGGGGCCAAACATTTTCACAGTGTGCGGGTTCTGGGATTCGGGGCACGCCCAGTCTATCGAAAATGAACCCATCATCAGCGACATTCCCACACTCGTGCTGGCAGGTGAGTATGACCCGATTACGCCGCCCGCATGGGGACAGCAGGTGTCGGCTAATTTATCGAACAGCTATTTCTTTGAATTCCCCGGCACAGGGCATGGTGCGAGTGTCAGCGGCAATGAATGCCCGTTGAATATCACGCTCGACTTTTTGCGGAGTCCGGGTTCTGAACCCGATTCATCGTGCATCACTGCGATGGGTGCGCCGGCCTTTGTCGTGCCAGGTGGGGATGGGGATGCCATTACCTTAGTGTCCTTTACAAGCGAGACCTTTGGCTATACCACCGTTATCCCCGATGGTTGGGACGAGGCTGCGCCGGGTGTTTTCCTGCGGCAGAATTCAAGTGTCGATCAGGTGGGTATCGTCATCCAGGCCGCGCCCGTTGCCGCCGATACACTGGTATCCGGTCTGGCGACTCAATTCGGGCTGGCTGACGTGCCTGAGCCAGTTGACACAGCGACCTATGGCAGCTTTGAATGGACGCTCTATGAATTCACATTACAAGGGCTGCCCGTAGACCTGGCAGTGACGAACGTCGATGGCACAACCTATCTCGTGCTGCTGATTTCGTCACCCGGCGAACGCGCTTCGCTGCTGGAAGTGGTCTTTTATCCGGCGCTCGAAGCGATGACTATCGGCGAATAACCACTACCAAACATCAATCACTTCAGCGGGGGTGTGGCAATTGACCATGCCCCTGTTTTACTCGCCTGATTGCGCTCACCAGCCAGTATGACAGAAGTAATGTGCAGGTCGTGACTTCTCACCGTTCGCAGGTGAGGCCAAATAGCCTACACTGACAATAGGGACTATAGGCATTGATACCGTTGAGTGCCAGTTAGTGCCGCAGGACGCCACACGTCATCACATGAAACCAACAGGACACAATCTCCTGAATCGGTGGGTTGTGTCCTTTTTGCGTCTATACACAGGGGTACACGTATTTCGCAGCCGTCACAGCCTCCTACCATACGCTAAATCCTATCAGGAGGTGGAGTCATGTTGCGATTACTATCTATTGGGGTGTTATTTGTAGTCGTACTTGCTGTGATCGCTGTCCCGGTCATGGCACAGGACACGATATTTGATGATATAGATGATTTCCTGCGCGAATACCGGGGGGAATTAGGCCCAATTGGTGACTTTCTCGATTGGGTAGAGAGTCCCGAAGCGCGCGTCCCGGTATTCGGTGTGGGCGTGGCGCTGCTATTAGCCGGACACGCGATCTTCGTGTTTATCCTATTTCTACAGGGATTTGTCATCGGCGCGGTTATTGGCGCGGGCGCGGATAACGACACAATTCTCAGCGCGCTGGTTTCCGGCGTCATTGGCGGGGTCATTGCCATTGCGGTGTATATGCTCGCCATTTTCTTCTCTGGCTTTGTGCTGGGCTTCCTGTTGGGTAGTGGCTTATTTGCTGGTAGTCAGTCCGCTGACGGTGCGCTGCTGATAGCCTTCATCATGGGCATTATCGGCGGTTTTGTGGCGCTGTGGCTACAGAAACTGATCGAAATTCTGTTCACATCGGCAATTGGCACGTTGTTAATCGCCATTGCGACCGGCACGGGCGACAGTGGTGGGCTGCTGCTGCTGCTGTTTGTGATTGGCGTCGCCGCACAATACGGATGGCTAATGCGCCACAATCCAGAAGCGCTCAAACCCGGCTTCAGGAATGAGAGACCATTTTGGGAGAAGTGGCGTGATGCCCGGCAACCCGAAACACAGGTTATCCCGACGCAGAACCCGGACGTATTGCCGGATACGCATCACACCGGATACTGACCTCTATGTGAAGCCATTGGGAGAGGCGGGGCAGTCAGTTTATGCTGGCTAGTGGCGATAAAAACAGTACCGGCCTGCACCGCATGAGGCCGTCGTGTGATGCAGTCTCTATGTGGCGTTGTGAGCGCCTGCCGCTGGCCTAACCGCTTCCTAACGTACCTATCGCCATTTTCGTACTGTCTCGTTACACATCCAGGGCGATATAACAGTATAGTCAGAATAGTTAGATTCTTGAAAGGTGTGACGATGGATACGGCAACCCTCATCAACGGTCTCGATCATCCCGATGCGAAATTCCGTTTGCACA
>CAZTLI010000513.1:0-3776 GCA_964614375.1 uncultured Anaerolineaceae bacterium | reverse complement strand
GTATCGGCGCGACCACACACGAAGAATATCGACGCGCCATCGCGCAAGACCCGGCGCTTGACCGCCGCTTCCGTACAATAGATATTGACGAGCCAACCGAAGACAGCACACTTTCGATTCTCAGTGGACAGCGCGCCCGCCTTGAAAAACATCACGGTGTCAGCATTAACCCTGCGGCAATGGACGCGGCTGTGCGTTTATCGGTTCGGTATTTACCAGACCGCCGCCTGCCCGATAAAGCCATTGACCTGCTGGACGAAGCCTGTACCCGCGTCACGATTCGAAGTGTTAGCCCGGATGAGGACGTTGAAGTGCAGTTAGAAGTGACCATTCAAGACATCACAGCCGTCCTTGCAGATTGGACAGGCATCCCGGTCACCGATTTGACCCAGGACGAAAAATTGCGGCTGTCCGAACTTCAAGAAGGATTACTCAAACGAGTCATCGGGCAAGACACAGCGGTTCATGCCGTCGCCGATGCGATCAAAACCGCCCGGGCTGGTTTAGGCGACCCCAATCGTCCCATCGGCGTGTTTCTATTTTTGGGGCCATCTGGTGTCGGTAAAACAGAATTGGCACGCGCACTCGCGGAGACCTTATTCGGCAGTGAAGACGCCATTTTACGTCTGGATATGTCCGAATTTCATGATGCCCACACGGTTGCCCGCTTGATTGGCGCACCACCCGGCTACAAAGATACCCAGCGTGGTGGGCAGTTGACCGATGGTCTGCGTCGGCGTCCGTACAGCGTGGTGTTACTCGATGAAATCGAAAAAGCCGCGCCAGAAGTTTTTGATATTTTCTTGCAGGTGTTCGATGAAGGTCGGTTGAGCGATGCACATGGACGCAAAGTGGATGCGCGCCATTCTGTATTCATCATGACCAGCAACGTTGGCACACAAGAGGGCAGCAAGAAATTGGGCTTTGGTGAACGGGGCGAAGAAAACGATTATTCAGGCTATCTCAAACAGTTTTTCCGCCCAGAATTTTTAAATCGTATTGATGAAGTGATCACATTCCGTTCATTGACAATCGATGTACTCAGTTCAATATTAGATAATCAACTACAGGAACTCCATGAACGCCTGAAAGAACAAAATCTGACGTTGGAACTACAAGATGATGCCCGTGAACGCATTCTAAATTCAGGATATGATCCTGTTAAAGGCGCGCGCCCGCTAAAACGTGCAATTGAGCGCCTGCTGACACGTCCCCTGAGCACTAAAATCGTTGAAGATAGGTTTCAATCTGGCGATGCGATAGTGGTTCATGCCGACGATTTCGATGGATTGAGCTTTGAAACAGGTAAGCCGAGCTAATGGACATACCCGCTGTTCCTCAGACCGGACGACTACCGTTAGCACTGTCGGAGAGTGAAAAGCGCGCGCTCTTGCGTAAACGCCGCGTGCAGGATCGCTCCGATTATTTCGCTGCCGACCCTAATCCGCAAGTGAACGAATTGGGTCGAATCGCGCTGCGTCGTGATGACATCAATGATTTATTCGCGCTAGGCGATTTGTGTGCGAAACTGTCTCTCACTGCCGATAACAATTTACTGGTGTTCTATGCCGCCAAGGCCATCATCGCCTATCAACGCGCGATTCAGGCCGCAACTTACGATGTGAATCGGAAATTGGCGCGGCGCGCAATTGATGAATACGTGGCCTGGGTAGTGGAAGTCGCCGAAGCCGTCCCAACCCGGCGGAATGTTGCCGTGGCGCTATGGGCAGTGGCAGAAGATTATCCCGGTACAGATACATCCCCGCCTGTTAAAGGGCCAACAGTCACTAAATTGCTGGAACTATACGGCACAGGTCGTCCATCAACACGCCCCGCGCGCACAGTACAAAAAGACCTTTCTGGAACAGATGCCGATCTTACAAAAGCGGATCTGGTTGATGATGATGCCTTTTGGAGCGATGTGTCGCACACCCGCGCTGACGTCAGTATGGACGATGTTCTGTCGCGCGAGTCGGCACTGGGCGACGATAGCTATGGCACACTCAACGAGACTATTCTTGAAGGCAGTGTCGAAATCTCGTTATCATCGCTGGAGTGGTCTGGCCTGGAGGAATCGAATGTATCGGCGCCGCCGCGCAAAACCCCATCTGACGACAAGCGTGGCGACGATGAATTTGTCATCGGCGACCGTATAGATGATCGCTACGAAATCGCGGACATCCGTTATGGCGGGATGGGTGTGGTCTATTTATGTTACGATCATGAACAGCGTGAACCGGTCGCCATTAAGACCTTTCAGGGTCGATTTTTAGAAAATGAGCGTGCCGTCGCCCGCTTTGAGACTGAAGCGGTCACATGGGTACGATTGGAAAAACATCCACACATTGTCCAGGCACAGTTGGTCAAAAACATCAACGGACGCCCGCATATTTTTCTGGAACACATCAGCGGTGAAGAGAATATCGGGTCGGACTTGCAAAGTTGGATTGACCACAACAAGCTAGACCTTGCCAGGGCGCTCGAATTCGGCCTGCACATCGCGCTGGGAATGCAGCACGCGGTACAGAAAGTACCCGGTCTCGTTCACCGCGACCTGAAGCCCACCAACATCCTCGTGGCACATGATGGCATTGCCAAAGTGACCGATTTTGGCCTCGTGCGTTCACTCGACCTCGACGATATTCCGCTAGCCGATACTGAATCAACCAATGGCACCCTGTCATCACCCGCAGACCGGTTGACACGGGTTGGCGCGATTGTCGGTACAGCGCCCTATATCTCCCCCGAACAATGCCGGTCAGAAGAAGTTGACCAGCGCTCAGATATTTATGCGTTTGGTGCGGTGCTCTACGAAATGCTGACGGGCGAACATATCTTCAAGGTACGGAAATTCAAAGACTGGTTGAATGCCCATCTGCATGAAGAACCGCGCTTTGAACAACTGTACAAGCAGCTTCTGCCAGAGCGTTTACGCAACCTCACCTTACTGTGCTTGAGCAAAAACCCGGAACATCGTCCCCATTCATGGAGTCATATTGTCGATGAATTGGCTGTCCTGTATGTAGAAGTCACCGGGCAACCCCCACAACTCGAAATCACCGGGCCAGCCCTGGAAGCCCGCGAACTGATGGATAAAGGTTATTCACTGACCGAATTAGGCCGCTTGCATGAGGCATTAGAGGCTTACGATCAAGCAATAGACCTGCAACCGGACTACCCCTTCGCCTGGGCACGTAAAGGCCGGACACTCCGTCTGTTACAACGGTTGGAAGAAGCCCTCACCTGTTACGACACCGCGCTCAACCTGGAATCTAATTATGCGTGGGCATGGAACGGACGGGGGATCGTCCTCGACAGAATGGGTGATCGGG
The DNA here is from genome assembly GCA_964614375.1 of uncultured Anaerolineaceae bacterium. GTDB lineage: Bacteria > Chloroflexota > Anaerolineae > Aggregatilineales > Phototrophicaceae > CAZTLI01. Next base: position 444 of record CAZTLI010000513.1, on the reverse strand, counting down.
AGGGCGCGCGCGCGAGCTTTGAAAAGGCGACGGAAATCAATCCCAATGATGTGTGGAGTTGGTACAATCTCGCGGATGTATTACAGAATCAAAGTAAATATGAACAGGCCATCCCCCTGCTCCAACGGGCTTTGCAAATCTCGCCCAATCATCCCAATAGCTGGGCGAAGTTAGGTCAAATCTACCGTGTCCAGCAGCGATATACCGATGCTATCGACGCTTATGAACGTGCAATCCGGGTCGATCCAACCTATGCGTGGGCCTATAACGGCTGTGGGCTTACCTACAAAACATTAGGGCGACTAAAAGATGCGCTGACGAGCTTCAAGCGGGCGACACGCTATCAACCGAATGTCGTCTGGCACTGGTACAATCTGGCGGAAATTCTGGTCGAATTAGGCCAGTATGAAAATGCCGTTCAACCTGCGGAAGAGGCCACCCGAA
>CAZTLI010000512.1:0-3796 GCA_964614375.1 uncultured Anaerolineaceae bacterium | reverse complement strand
GGATATGCCCTATACCATATACAATTATCGAAGATTTGGAAAGACACCTCCACAGGCATAAAGGCAAGATAATTATGGCATATCTAAACGCGGAAGAGCGCGAGAAATTGCGGCAGGAGCTGCAAGGCATGAGCTTCAGCAAAGCCAAAGGGCGATTGGCGCGGATGGATCGCAAAGGCAAACTCAAATACTATCGAACGAACCAGCGCGTCAACCAACTCTGGACACGTTATGATTTAGAGGGATTAGGCACGCGCGTCACACTCATTGAGACGAATTATACGACCACATTGGATGAAAAAGTCCGTTCCAAATTTGAACTCATTGATGTCGTCGTTGAACCCACGCCTGAAAATCGGCTCTAGGCCCACTAGAACAGCAAAGAGGGCGATTGTTTGCCCTCTTTGCTATGACTCTCTTGCGGGTTGTTATTCTGCGTCTTCTGTTTCATCATCCGTGGCGGTAAAACCTAATACATTGTAACCCGCATCAACGTGCATGATTTCACCCGTGACGTGTTTACCCCAATCTGAGGCCAGGAACACCGCCGCGTTACCCACATCTTCCTGTGACACCAATTCACGCATTGGCGATACCTCTTCGGCTTTACGCATCATCCGCCGGAAGCCGGGTATCCCACCCGCGGACAACGTTTTAATTGGCCCCGCACTAATCGCATTCACGCGAATCGCTTTCGGCCCCATATCCACTGCCAGATAGCGCGTAATCGTTTCTAATGCCGATTTCGCCACGGCCATCGCGTTGTAACGGGGAACGACCTTTTCGGCGGCATAATACGTCATGCTGATGATCGTGCCACCATCGGGCATCAAGGGTTCGGCGCGCTTTGCCATCGCAATCAAACTATAGGCGCTGATATCCACCGCCATAAGCAGGCCATCACGCGAAACATCAATAAAACGCCCGCCCAAATCCTCGCCGCGTGCGAAAGCGACTGAATGGATCAAGATGTCCAGTTTGCCATATTTAGCGTTGAACTTCTCGAACACCACATCCAATTGTTCATCGCTGGATACATCACACGGTTCAACAAATTCACTGCCAACCGACTCGGCAAGTGGTTCAACACGCCGTTGCAGTTTTTCGCCAGCATAGCTGAATGCCAGTGTTGCGCCTTCTTCGTAAAAACGCTGGGCAATGCCCCAGCCAATGGAATTCTTATTGGCGACACCAAAAATAAAAGCCACTTTGCCATCAAGTAAACCCATGTTCCACCCCTTGTGGTTAAAACCGATGATTATCTGTTAACTTTAACACGCGCACCTAACCAGCGCTACGGTCTGCGGCTATAGGCTATAATGGTTGGTGATTTTGTGTAGCCATGCAGTGAATAGGAATCACCTGTGACCGAAAATGATGAAACAAAAACCCGTATTGTCGTCGCCATGGATTTTTCAGAAGAATTGATGGAGCAGATCCAGGAAGCGGCGCCTAATTTCGTGGTGGAACAGCACTTCCCCGATGTGCCGGAATCAGTTTGGACGAATACCGAAATCCTCTATTCGATGCGCCACTTCCCCATGCCAGAACAAGCGCCGCGACTGCGCTGGGTACAACTCCATAGCGCCGGGATGGATTTTCTGCTCAAACATCCGCTTGTTCAGGCCGAAGATGTCGATATTACGTCAGCCAGCGGCATTCACGCGGTGAACATGGCGGAGTATACGCTGGCGATGATGCTGGCGTTCATGTACAAACTCCCCACGATGCTGCGTTATCAGGTCAAAGGCAAATGGCCGGAGCAGCCCCATGCCATCTATGAACCCCATGGCCTACGCGGAAAAACCGTTGGTATCGTTGGTTATGGCAGTGTAGGGCGTGAATTGGCGCGAATCGCCACGACAATGGGCATGACCATACTCGCCAGTAAACGGGATGTGATGCGTTCAACGGTTGATGAAGGCTATTGCGAACCCGGCATTGGCGACCCCGAAGGCATACTCCCGGAACGGCTCTATCCCGGCGAGGCGATTGCGTCGATGGCGAAAGAATGCGATTTTCTGGTCATCGCGCTGCCATTAACCGGGCAAACGCGCCATATCATCAATGAGGATGTGCTGTCAGCGATGAAACCCAGCGCCGTATTGATTAATGTCGGGCGTGGAAGCGTGGTCGATGAGGCGGCGCTCATCTCTGCGCTGGCAGCAGGGCAAATTGGCGGCGCAGCACTCGACGTATTTGAAGAAGAACCCCTGCCCAACACCAGCCCGCTTTGGAATATGGATAACGTCATTATCAGCCCGCATGTTTCCGGCAATACCTCCCTCTATCATCGCAAAGCAGCAGCACTCTTCATCCAGAATCTTGAACGTTACAAAAATAAACAACCGCTATTGAATGTCCTGAACCGCGAGACAGGCTATTGAATTAGACGCATCGACCAACAAGCAAGTACAATCTAAAAAGGGCGACCACAAACGGTCACCCTTGCGAAGGACGGGCATAAAACCTCGTCCGAACTCACTACCGCAGAGGGCATACCGGCAATGTATGTCCTCTGCCCTGCTACTTATCACACCTGGCTAACTATCGGTATCCTCGTCTATCATGTCCGAACCCACAGTCATCAAGAAATGTTCATACAGGAACGTCTCGACGCTGGTGCGAAGCTCAGTACAGGCCGGGTCTTCGTCGGGAATGGTGGCTGGTGCTAAAACCATCATGTCATCCGCCATATCATCGCCCCTATCCGTGTCGTCTGCCGTATCATCGTCCATATCGTCACCCAGATCATCTGCCATCATCGTCATCATGGTTTCGAACAAAGGCGCATATTGACCGAGTTCAAATGTGGTGATGTCCATCATCGGCACATAACCATACTCGTATTCGGCAATGAACAGCATCAAAATGGTGGTCGAGTCGCAGACGTGCAGCATCATCTCGTCGTCCTGCGCGCTCACAGTTTGATTCGAGTGTGTGACCAGCGCGAAACTAACCAGTACCACAGCGACCAACAGCACCGTCAATAAACGGGTACGCATTGTGTTGCTCCTTATTTGGTGTATTTCGGGTAAAAGTTGTTTTCGTCCAGCCAGACATCTGGATAATAGGCTGCAAATCTAACAGCGGGGTTACTGAAATCTTTCAAAACGATTAAGCGCACTGTCAGCCATTGTCACCCACAGCCGATGTGAGAACATGACGCAGTTTTTCTACATCCGCTGTAACAATCAGTCACCTTTTTGTGTTCAAATCTCAAAAAACCTGTAGAATGGTCTGAAGGACGATTCAGATACGCGCATCCAATCACCCAAATTTCTGAAACTTTGCGCCCGAACCTGCGTATAGTAAGATAAGAACAACCAATAGTCGAGGAGCACTAACATGCCGAAGTACGAAGGTCCAGAAGTGGACGACACCAACGAAGAGCCACAAGGCCCACTGGAGAATTTCTTCTTCCATCAACGTAAGGCGCTGGAATCCACCGCGCGGGCGATTGAGTCGCTGCTGCCGCCGGGATTTAGAGAACACGGGACAGAAGCAGGTCGCGAATTTGCCAAAGGCTTCAAGGTGCTGGTCGATGCCGCGATTGACGAACTGAAAGGTGTCACCGAACGCGCCGAAAAGACCGAAGCCAAAGAAGAGGCAGACGATGAAGGTGGTGACGACAAACCTTCTACCACTGGCTCAAACAAGGTCAAAGTCGAAGTTGACTAACCTTCAGACGAACATCGCACGGGTAGGACGCCAATCCCGCCCGTTTTTTATTTACAGTCCGAAGCGCGTTTCAAATGATTGAACATCGAGAAAATAATGTAATAAACCCCGTAAT
>CAZTLI010000511.1:0-3803 GCA_964614375.1 uncultured Anaerolineaceae bacterium | reverse complement strand
TCATTATTGTACTCGTCCTTATTATTAGCGGCGGGATAGTACGGCTTGGGTGGTGATTAAGGCATACGCAATCACTGGAATGTAAACAAAACCTCCCAAGTCGGGGGGTTTTTTCTTTTTCGCGTAACACGCATACCTTCAGGAGCGATCATCATGACGCGCAATGGCAATACCAACGGTAATCATCAGCAGCACACATCCTATCCGACCAGCCCGTGGACGGACGCTTTCGATAGTGGGCATGAAAATTGGGCGACGCAGACCACGAATGGTCATCAACAACCGTCTGCCATGCCTGCGGCCTATACGGGCGACGCATCGCCACAGCCGACGCATGACGCGCTGACTAACGTGTATAACTGGGGACACCAGAACGCCTAGTCCAGCGCGTTTTGTTTTATCTATGACACAACGAAAGGGAAAACCTGTGCCTGCGGAATGGATATGGTGGAATGGCGAGTATGTCAAATGGGCAGATGCGACGGTGCATGTCTCCGCGCACGCTTTGCACTATGGTTCGAGCGTATTCGAGGGTATTCGTGCTTATGCCACGCCTAAAGGCCCGGCGGTATTTCGCCTGCAACCCCACACACGACGCTTAATGACCGGGTGCAAAATCATGCGGATAGACCATCCCTACAACGCGGCAGCTTTGGACGCGGCGATTGTCGAGACCATTCGCAAGAACAAACACGATGCTTGCTATATCCGTCCGGTGATTTTTCGCGGTGAAGGCGGGTTAGGGCTGGAAGGGCGCGAACGCACAAAGACTGAAGTCGTGATTTTCACGATGGAATGGGGACGTTATCTCGGTCAAGAAGCGATTGAACAGGGTGTGGACGTTCAGGTTAGTTCATGGCGGCGTATGGCCCCCGACACACACCCATCGCTCGTTAAGGCCGGGGGCAATTATGTCAACAGCCAATTTGTGAGCATGGAAGCCCATGATAATGACTTTTCCGAGGGCATCGCGTTGGATATTAACGGATATGTCAGCGAAGGCGCGGGCGAGAATTTGTTTGTCATTGTGGATGGCGTCGTTTATACGCCCGGTGCATGGTCGTCCATCTTACTCGGCATTACGCGCGATAGTGTTTTAACCATTTTGATGGATATGGGCTGTGAAGTTCGCTATCAACCGATTGCGCGTGAAATGCTCTATATGGCGGATGAACTGTTCTTCACGGGCACAGCGGCAGAAGTCACACCGATACGCTCGGTAGACCGCATTGCCATTGGGTCGGGTAGTCGTGGCCCGATCACCAAAGCCGTGCAGGATGAATTTTTTGGTATTACATCTGGTGAAAGACCAGATAAATATGGCTGGCTGACACTGGTCAACGAATCATAGCTTCTGAAACACACACAAGTCGAGGAGAACCTCAACAATGTTATTGTCAGGTGCGGAAATTATTATGGAGTGCCTCCTGCGGGAGGGTGTGGACGTGATGTTTGGCTATCCCGGCGGCGCAATTCTGCCGACCTACGATGCCATGTCTAAATATCCACAGATTCATCATGTGCTGGTGCGTCATGAACAGGGCGCATCGCACATGGCGGACGGGTATGCACGCGCGACGGGCAAGGTCGGCGTCGCGATTGCCACCAGCGGCCCCGGCGCGACCAATCTGGTGACCGGTCTGGCGACGGCCCTGATGGACTCATCGCCCATCGTCTGTATTACGGGTCAGGTCACACGGGCAGCGATTGGGTCGGATGCGTTTCAAGAAACAGATGTGACCGGTGTGACCTTGCCAGTTACCAAGCACAATTATCTGGTTGCCGACGTACATGAATTGGCCTATACCATCCGCGAGGCCTTTCACATCGCGCGGACAGGTCGTCCCGGCCCGGTGCTGATTGATGTGCCCAAAGATGTGCAAAACGAGAAAATCGAATTTATCTATCCAGAAGGCGAGATGAAGCTGCCCGGTTATGCGCCACCCAACAAAGCAGACGAGATTGATATACAGGTTGCACTGGAATTGATTAACAATTGCGAACGCCCGGTGATTCTGGCAGGTCATGGCATATTGATGTCCGGTGCGATGCAAGAACTGCGCGAACTATCGGAACGCGCGCAAATTCCGGTGACGTTGACGCTGTTGGGTAAGGGCGCGATGCCGGAAGATCATCCCCTGGTCATGGGCATGATGGGGATGCACGGCGAGGCGGCCTCCAATCATGCTATTCAAGAGGCGGACTTACTTATCGCGCTGGGGATGCGCTTTGATGACCGGGTGACGGGCAACCTGAAGACCTATTCACCCCATTCGCGCAAAATCCATGTGGATATTGATCCTTCGGAATTGCATAAAAATGTGAAGGTCGATGTCGGAATCGCGGGCGATTTAAAAACGGTGCTGCGCCAGATGCTGCCGGGTGTCATATCGACTCAACATGCGGCATGGGTGTCACGCATTCGTGATTGGCAGGAAGATGCAGATGAACGTGACATCCTGAATTATGACACGGGCGAAAAGCTCTATGGCGCGCAAGTGATTAACGACCTGTGGCACTTTACCGGGGGCGAAGCGATTACCGTGACCGACGTGGGACAGCATCAGATGCTAGAGGCGCAGTATTATCCGCACAAGCGCCCGGCGACGATGTTGACCAGCGGCGGGTTGGGCACGATGGGCTTCGGTCTACCTGCGGCAATCGGCGCGAAATTTGGCCGCCCGGAGGAAGAAGTCTGGGCGATGGTGGGTGACGGCGGTTTCCAGATGACGCTGTGCGAAATGGCGACGGCAGTACAGGAAAATATCGACATTAACATCGCGATTTTGAATAACGCCTTCCTGGGCATGGTGCGGCAGTGGCAGGAATTTTTCTACGAGGAACGGTATCAAGCGACACCGATGGTCAATCCCGATTTCTGTAAATTGGCAGAAGCCTTCGGGATGCCCAGTATGCGTGTGACCCGTCGCGACGAAATCGAAAAGTCGGTTGAATTTGCCCGCAGCATCAAAGGCCCGGTGTTGATTGAATATGTGATCGAGAAAGAAGAAACGGTGTATCCAATGGTGCCCGCAGGGGCTGATTTAGACAAAATGCTGCGCCGTCCCAAACCGGGAGAAGGACAATCATGAGCGAACAAATTCAGAATACTGATAAACAGACTGTTGTGGCGCTGGTGGAAAATAAGCCGGGTGTCCTCAATCGGGTCGCCAGCCTGTTCCGCCGCCGCAACTTCAACGTAGACAGTCTCACTGTCGGGCGCACGCACAAGCCCCACATTTCACGCATGACAATCGTTGTCGATGCCAAGCGCGTGGACGCGAGGCGGATTGCCCTCAATCTGCAAAAGCTGGTGAACGTGATTGAAGTGCGCCTCGTCTCGGAGCAGCCGCATGTGAGTCGTGATTTGGCGCTGATTAAGGTGCGGAATGATGACGCCGAGTCACGCAATTCGCTGACACTGGTTTGCGAACGCTTTCCGGCGCGGATTGTCGATATTGGCCCCGAAGTGGCGATTGTCGAAATCACGGCACAGGAAGACATCGTTGAAGCCCTAATCGACGAACTGCGTCCCATCGGTATTGTTGAAATGGTGCGGACGGGCGTTGTCTCTATGGGGCGAGGTACGCGGATTCTGGATACACAGTATCAACCGTTTGTACCCGCGACAGTCGAGAATTCGACCAATGGCAGTGGCGAACGCTACAGCGTATAGACATATAGCCAAGTGACGGGGTGTGCGTTGTCGTATCCCGTTCATGATGATTTTATTTTGTGTGCAATACACCTAATTGGAGAGACAAGTTTTCATGGCAACACTTTACTACGACAAAGACGCGGAT
>CAZTLI010000510.1:0-3851 GCA_964614375.1 uncultured Anaerolineaceae bacterium | reverse complement strand
AGTCTTTTCATGTGCAATGTTGATCGCTATGGGAATACGTCGGCAGCTTCTATCCCCATCGCACTGTGTGAAGCCATTGACGAAGGTCGCGTCCGCGCAGGGAATTATCTCGTATTTGTCGGTTTTGGCGGTGGGTTAACGTGGGCATCAATGGTGGTTAAATGGGGTGTCCCGCGCCCGCAGGAACGCCAAGGATCACGGATTAATCGGCAGCGACGCCGTTTCAGTTACACGCTGGCGCGCTGGCGGGCCCGGATGCGACGGTGGCGACGCCGACTTTCGGAGACTGTCAATCTGGTTCGCCCCCATCAAGGGCGTATTCCCCGATTACGACGTAAAATCGAACAACATGAGCACGATTTGTAGTCAAAATCGTGCTCTCAAACGTTCATTCTTTATCATTGAAACCAGACTATAATTGAAATAGCTGCAATCACCAACCCAACCCGGTTACCTGACATTCGTGACAAGGGTCTGTCAATGAGTTTTACGATTCTGTATGTGGAGGATAATCGGCAAAACATGCGATTGGTTCGTAAGATGCTGATGCTTGGTGGCTACGAGATGATCGAAGCGATGGACGGCCTGAGCGCCCTCAAAATCGCCAAGACGCATGTTCCCGATTTGATCTTAATGGACATCAATCTGCCCGATATTGACGGTTTGGAAGTCACAAACCGTATCAAAGCAAATCCAGACCTCGCACACATTCCCATCATTGCGCTGACTGCCAATGCCATGCACGGGGATCGCGATCGCTTCCTCCATGGTGGGTGTGATGGTTATATCGCCAAACCTGTGAGCAAGAATGAACTCTTGAATACGGTTAGCTTCTTCCTTGAAAAAGGCGAGGTTGGCTAGCCAAACGCAAACCGCCCGACACTTTTGTCAGGCGGTTCTGGTTTTATGCGTGTAGATAGATACTTATCTATTCCGATTAGCCAGACTGATGTAATATAACAGTTGCAGTACGGCAGTCGCAGCAGCAGCCACATAAGTCAACGCGGCAGCCGTCAAAACCTGTCGTGAACCACTGCGATCTTCCGCATCCACCATCAATCCGCTGTCCGTGAGTAACTTCAGCCCACGGCGGCTGGCGTCAACTTCAACGGGCAGCGTCAGCACCATAAACAGAACGACCACACCGAAAAACAGCACACCAAGCCAGGTTAGCCCGGTAATGCGAAAGATTAGCCCGGCAAAAATCAGCCCATAAGCAATCATCGGACTAATCTGCACGGCTGGCAGCAAGAAACTCCGCATCTGAATGAGGAACGAGTTTTCGGCGTGCTGCTGCGCGTGACCCAACTCATGAGCAACCACCGCCATCGACATAACCGACGGTTTCGTCGCGACATCCTGCGTCAGGCGCACCGTATGTGAAGCTGGATCGTAATGGTCGCCTGCCCCACCCGGCGCAGCTTCCAGCGCGACATTTCCTAACCCCGCCATACGGCGTATACGTTCTGCGACTGCTACACCCGACAGACCGGCGCTATTTTGCACCTTGCCCCATTTGCCAAAGGCCGCGCGCACAAACAATTGGGCAATAAGCGATAATACAACCGCGGGCAAAACAACCAGCAAGAGGTAAGTGATGTCAAATACAGGGAACATAGTTTGTTTCCTACTGTGTAATACCGATTCCAAGTCATTCTACTATACGCACTATGTAGCAGAACAATCTCAGAAATTTGCAAACTTTTCGTAAAATCGCCTAATGTAACGTAAACAGCTCAATCACACCATCTGTCCCGATGTTCGCCCGTGCGCCACAATCGCACTTCCATACATCGCCGTCTCGGGTCATCAGGCATCGCTTGCATCGCTGACAGCGCAGCACTTCCTCTAGCGGGCGCGCACCAACAGGGGAGGATTCGCCATTTTTCTGTCCCCAGACCTTTTTATAGTCTTCCTGCCACACTTCCACTTCGCTGTATTCAACACCCAATGAGGCCAACAATTGGAGCAGCTGGTCGTCTGACCAGATTTTGCCGGGCATCCAGCGAGAGGCGCGGTTGCTCACCAGCAAAATACCCCCCGGACGCAGCACACGCACCATTTCGGCAACAATTTGAGCCGGGCGTGGCATAAATTCCAACGCTTCTAAACACGTCACGACATCAAATGTATTGTCTGTAAATGGTAGCTGCTCCGCCGTCTCCCAGATGAGCGAAAGTCGGTCATAACTGTGCAGCTTTTCGGCGGCTTTCGTTAACATCTTGCGACTCAAATCCAGGCCGATAATACGTCCCTGAAACGCCGGATGTTGAAACAGCGCCATAGGGATACGTCCCGTCCCTGTCGCGACATCCAGCACCAGCGGCGATTTATGGGGAGCAATCTGGGCCATGATAGGATTAGCCAGCAGCACATGCTCATACAGCGGCTCCCATTGTTTGATGCCATCGTAGCGGTCAGCATAGACATCATACAACCACGCCACAACCCGCCGCCCCAGATACACGCCTTCCGTCTCAAAGATGAGCCACCAGACCAGCCATGCCGCCCCGATTCCGATAATGACAGCAACCCCAATCAGCCCAACAACACTCACAGGATACTCTTTTCACCCAATTGGGGATTATTGCAGCAGACCCTTAGAACGCAGCCACTCCGCACAATCCGCAATACCCTCTTCCAGGCCGATTTTGGGCTGCCAGCCCAGCAGTTCGCGTGCTTTGTCCATTTTGTAAGTATTCATTGTCTGTGAATAGGATAATAAATCAGGGACATCTTTGGGTTCGCCCCGCAGCATCAGCACACCTTCGATTAACGGCGCCGCTATTCGCGCCATCCAGACCGGAATACCAAACCATTGATCATGCCCTGCCAGACGTGAATACCCACCCAGATAATCACGCCATGTCGGCGATGGGTCGGGCGTACAGTTGAAAATTTCATTCTTCGCTGCTGGATGTATCGCCGCTATGACACACAAATCGACCACATCATCTACATGAATAGGATAGGCCGACCCACTGCCGTCACCAATGAAGATCGTCGGCCTGCCTCGCGCTAGCCTGAACATCTGCCCCGTCCACATACCGCCGCGGGGGCCATAAATCATACCGGGACGGATTATCGTATAAGCTAGACCTGTTTCGGAAGCGACAACCTTTATGACTGCTTCAGCTTCGGCTTTGGTCACGTTATAGGGGTCGCGATTGGGATTGGGCGGCATGTCTTCTGAGATGTCGCCCCGATAGCGAAAGCCATAAGCAGCGATGGAGCTAATATAGACAATCCGCTTAACATTTGCATTGGCTGCCGCGTGTATGACATTGCGCGTGCCCTCGACATTGACACGCCGCTGAAAGTGCAATTTTCCACCTAAAGCAGCCGCCACATGAAAGACAATTTCGCAGCTATCCATTAACTCAGGCAGACTTTCAGGTTGTGTCACATCACCCGTTACCAGTTCAATGCCCGGAACATCACGAATATAACGGTCACGGTTGGGACGGCGCGCCATCGCCCGGACGACCGCGCCGTCGGCTGCTAAACGCCTTGCCAGCGCACCACCAAGAAAGCCCGTTGCGCCTGTAACAAGAACCGTCTTGCCTCGAAGAGACATTCACACCTCAATCAATTCACCAGCGCCAAATCCTCACGGAACTGCATCTCATACAGTTTGGCATATAAACCGTTTTTCGCCATAAGTTCTTCATGTGTACCTAATTCAATAATCTGCCCTTTATCCAGCACGGCAATCCGGTGGGCAATGCGAATCGTACTCAAGCGATGGGCAATTATCACGGTGGTGCGATTTTGCATCAAACGCCCCAACGCTTCCTGCACCAGATGTTCACTCTCATTATCGAGGCTTGATGTGGCTTCATCCAGCAGCA
>CAZTLI010000509.1:0-3853 GCA_964614375.1 uncultured Anaerolineaceae bacterium | reverse complement strand
TCCAGATGGGATTCCGGCACCGGATGACAGCCCAAATGTATTTGGTGATATAAATATTGGTCAAGATTCAGACGATCTCGTTTTGTCGATTGATTTTGTTCTAGACCTATGTGTATCTACTATTGTAGAGGCGTTTGGTGAGCCACAAGTATGGTTTACACAGGATGGGGTGCCAAACACTTTAGTCTATATTGACAGCAGATTGTCGTTTGGAATAAATACGAATACTAGGCGCATCGAGAATATCCTATTACACATAGGCGAAAACATGCCTTTGGCTGATGAACTTCAAGACTGGGCAGCATATGCGGATGTGTTTTCTGGAAATTGCAACGACGAATTCACTGAACATCAGGGATAAACACGATAAAATCGGGGACACCGTGCGCCAAAACAGAAAGCGAGTGCCCGATGTCCCTGCAAACGCGCCCGATCCCACCTGTTCCTGATCTGACCGCAAAAGTCGCCCGGGCTGCCTTCCGCAAAGGCAATGTCTACATGCAGATGCGTGATGTGCTCGGCACCTTCTTCACCAATGAAAAGCCGCGATCTGAAACCCGCTTCACCCGATTTGGCAAACTCGCTGCTTGATTTATGAGTTCGCCAACAGCGTGTTTAAATCCTATTGCCAATGATAGTCATGTGGGTGTATTGCGACTATTCCAACGTGATTGTGCCGATGTTATAACTATCTGCGCCATCTTCTGTCAGAATGCGTGTGATACCATCCGGGGACCAGCGATAGACAACCACACCGACGGTATATGTGCCCGCTGGTAAAGTGTTGCCGTTAATCGGCACGAGAATATGCGGGTCGTAAATCACCTCACCCACGAACCAGGATGTGGTTGGACGGGTATTGTTCAATGGCTGTGAATCCAACTGAGCAACCAATACGCCAGTTTCATCTAGCAGAAATGCCGACACCGTATAGTCCGTATCTAACGGTGTAACAGTCTCCCACCAGAATTCAACCAGCAAATCATCATCGTACACTGTGGCTTGACGAAGAATCATGCCATTGGCATAAGTCGTTACGAATTCGTCGGGTAGACGATCATAACGGAAGGTCGTCAGGTCTTCGTAAACATTGATGGCTATGGCATGAGGAACGGCGAAGCGGGCGGTTTGCGTAAATCCCAGAGTATTCAACCAGCCCACTGCCGATTCATCTGACGACCAGTGCATGAACCACACCGACTCATAGCCATCAATCAATGCAGGTAAACCCGCTTCATACGTAGCCGCGTCGTAGGTGCGCCAATTTTTCAGCGAGACGATTGGTGTGCCTTCGGGCAAAAAGCGGGTGTAGTAATAGAGCATGGGGTTATCGCTGCCGCCAACATCAATCAGCACAAGGTCTGTGGGCTGGACATAATCGGCAATTTGCTGTCCGACTTCGCGCCAGGGCGGTTTCGGACGCTCGAAATCGACAGTAGTGACGCCATAAATCACCATGACGGCGATCAAAAATCCGCGCGCTGGATTGCGAAAATTTGCCAGTCCGAACGCCAGCAAAATCGCGATAGCAGGCGTGATATGAGTCATGCGGTGGGGCGCGAGGATGGGGATGAAGTTATCGCCGATGATGGTCAAAATCACGGGCAGCACGGCCCATAACACCAGTAAGATGCGCGGTGCGATAGGTCGCCATTGGATTTGTACAGTCTTGCGATAAACCAGCGTCACCACACCTAACAGCGCCAATCCCATCGTCAGGGGCCACATTTGCCCGAACCAATCACGGCGTATATCCGCTAGCAGTGTCCAGCTCAGTTCGAGCGACCAGTACACACCGGAATGACCGACTTGCTGCCGTCCGGCGATGAGCAGCCACGGCACGAGTACCAGCGCACTCAAGACCAGCGCACCAATCGCGGCGATTCGCTGGCGTCCCCGCAGGAATAGCAGTGCATATAATCCCTGTACAATACCGATGAACGCGCCGAGATAATGGGTATAGATAAGGACGATGGTGAAAACGACCCACGCAATTAGCCAGCGTCGTTGTCCTAAACGCAGCCAGCGCAAAAATGCCCACATACTGCATGTCACCAGCAGCACCAGCCATGTATAGTGCCGCACCTCCTGCGAGAGCAAAATTTCGGCATCAGCGAGTGCCATCATCAAAGCGGCTAAAAGCGGAACAACGGCGGTGTTGGGCGACTCGCCGCGCGTATAAACCAGTTCTCGCGCCACTTGATAGACCACAGCGATGCTGATGACCGATGGAATCAGCGAGAAGAATCGCAGCGCGACTTCGGTGATGCCCGCCAGCCCTGTCCACAAGCGCAATCCACCAAAATACAGTGGCGGATGGGTATCCTGTGCCATTGTTTCGTAGAGATTGGGTTGTGTGAGTGTGTAATAGCTGAAGCCTTCATCTGCCCACAGGCTTTGTGAGCCAATGTGGACAAAGCGCGCCGCTGCACCCAGCAAGAGAATCAGTACGAGGATAGATAATCGGGCATTGCGCGATTGCAGCATACGTTTAATCACTGTTCATCACTGAATTGACCAGCGGACAAGTGTAACACAAATTGCATACCTGAAAATGAGATAATTTATGCGGGCTTGTGCAGGGTGAGGCGTATGTTTCACAAAATTGGGTGTTCAGAATCTCCTGTAAAACAGGGGGAACAGGGCGGATTTCGTAATTTATTGCGCTTGTGTAACCCATACGAAATATCATATTGACATATTGCATTTTAATGATATGATTGGTATATGGATATGTTACAGACACTCAAAGCACTCAATAATAAGAAGCGTCTCCAAATTTTGGACTGGTTGAAACATCCCGAAGACAACTTCCCGCCGCATGTGGAGGTTGAAGGGTTTGGGCATGGGGTTTGTGTGACCCATATTCAAACGAAATCAGAATTATCACAGTCCGCAACATCACAATATATGACCATGCTCGAAAATGCGAACCTCGTCATTTCGACCCGCATTGGCAAATGGACTTATTATCGCCGGAACGAAGACGCAATTAAACATTTCAGTGATTTTCTGAAAGAAAATCTGTAGTATTTTTCGGACGATACATTAACATATCGGGTTTTGTTAATGTGATTGACTAGTGATGGAGACCTATCATGCAGCAAAATCAGCTAATCGACAGCAACGCCATGCACTTGAAGCAGGCTGCTGAATTCAGCCTTTCCGGTGAACAACTGACCAGCTTTCGCGTGGGTCAGCGGGGCATGAATATTCACCTTGTCGAAGGGCGGGCATGGGTGAGTTATGACAATCATGATGTGATTATCGAACGTGGCGAGAAAATCTACATACCGCGCAGCAAATACCGGGTGATTATCTCCCCCGCGCGCAACCATGAGACGATTCGTTACCAAATCGCCTAGTTGATGCCTGTCAGGAGGATAACGACTATGAATCAATCGCAGCCGATCCAGCGCGATTATGTGTTCGATGAAAAGCGCGTTTTACCCACAGGGGCCTTGCGCGTCACGGTGCTGAAGGGCGATGCGTGGGCCTTCACTGAATGCTGCAACTTCATTGTGCATGAGGGCGAACAGCGCACGCTCTCCACAAAATCGAATCCGCCAGTTATTCACCGTGCCTACACGCGAGGCTTTGCTAAATATCTGGTTGAAGTGATCTAACGATAACAAGCCTATGCACTGGTGTCATCAAAACAAAGAGGCCGCTGCCAGGAGCGACCTCTTTCTTATAGCTATAGGTACTGGCGATTATCCTGCTGGAATGAAGTTGGCAGCGTTATAGATTTCGCCGGTGTCGGGTGTGAGGGGTGCGCCACTGCCGTCGGATACCGTGAGTGCCCAGTTGGTATAGGTGCAGTTGGCGGAGTCTTCATGCAGGTCGGTATTGA
>CAZTLI010000508.1:0-3860 GCA_964614375.1 uncultured Anaerolineaceae bacterium | reverse complement strand
CTTCGACCACCGCCGCGAATGAGCGCGTTTCAATCATGCCCAGAGCTTCTGCCATTCTCAATCTCCTTCAATGAAATATGTCAATTGCATCTAACTTGTTGTGCGAATCAGGTTGCAGGCTTTCGATGCAGTAAATAGGTCAACCTTCCGTTTTTAGCCTCTCCTGAAGTCGGGGCAGGCGGAGGGGTTGAAAGTCACATTATTTTTAGCCTGTGTGGTTTCGCACCATCGTGTTATCTGAAATCAATCACTCAATCACCATCCTGACCGGTGAAATCGCGGTTGTGTGTCATCCATTCTACCGCAAAATCAATTAACGGGCGCTGTTTCATGAAGCGGACGTGCGCCCGTCCGACGCGGTGGCGAGGGATATTGTGCCGCACTTCGTATAAATCGCCAATAGCGGGAAAATCATCCGTCTCCATCAGCAGCGTTTCAAACGTCACCCACTGCCGCACACCATTGACCAGCATCGCCGTCGCCTGTTGTGCATAGGGCTTACCGGGGAAGTCGGCGCGCCATTCCGCCAGATGCAGCGACGTGTTATTGCCATGCCCCACGCCGACCAGCATGATATAACCATCCAGCTCATACAACCTGCCGATGGGCGAACGGGCACCGAACATCTCGGCTAAATCATGGTCATCGGTCAAATGGCGCGCATGTGGCCCCAGCGCGGCGAATGACCCGATGGGATGATTGCTGCGGATGACCCCGGGCCAGGTGCGGAACAGTTCAGCGACAGCGCCCATTTCGCGCGTGGGTGTAATCGCCGGATTGAAGGCAGGTTGATTAGCTTGAATAATCGGCCACCAGCTTTCGGGCACAGGCGGATGACGCCAGTGAGTCGGGTCGGTATTGGATGCGGTGTGCGTCGGCATCATCAACGTGCCCTCTGTCCCCAATACCCGCAGCAGCGCCTGAATCACGGTAACTTGTCCACCAACGATCCAGCCAATTTTGCTCATGCTGCTGTGAACGAGTACCGTCTGTCCGGCGGCGAGTCCACAGGCGGCGAATTGTTCCGCCAGCGTATCGACCGTTTGTGGCATCGCGTCGTTCTGTATCGTATCGGCTTCGGGCATCCATCACTCTCGCGCGGTAAATCGGCGCAGCAGCGCGTCCAGGGGCAGCTCCGCCAGTGAATTCAATTGTAAGTCAACATGACTAAAATCGAGAGTCCGCGTCATCGCATTGGGCACAGCGACACAAATCATGCCCGCGCGTTTCGCCGCCAGTGAGCCATTGGCAGAATCCTCAAACGCAATCGCACGACGCGCATCTACATCCAGCGCCTTGAGCGCCGCCAGATACAATTCCGGGTCGGGTTTGGTCTTATTCACCATATCCGCGCACTGAATCGTATCAAAATAGTCGATTAAGCCGATGCGCGATAAATGCCCGGTCACCCACGCACAATCCGAACTCGACGCCACGCCCAATTTCATGCCGCGCGCCTTCGCGCCGTTGAGTGTGTCCATCACACCGGGCAGGATAGGCAGCGCAGCGACCAGTTCAGCATCACGGGTCTGACGCTGCTGCCAGACGGTTTCGCGGTCGAGCGCCTGACCGAGCAATTCTTCCAGATGGGCATACGGATCGAACGTAATGTCGGCAGTCCCTTTGCCAATCGACCCGACCCATACTTCCAGCGGCAGTTCGACCCCATACCGCGCATATGTATCCTGCCATGACTGATAATCTGTCGATTCGGTATCCAGTATCAAACCATCAAAATCAAAAATCAGCGCTTTAATCAACTGTTTCCCTCAACTCCTTTAAAAATAGTGCCAGGTCACCCGTTCCAGGCGGCGGTCATTTTCATCTACAGTCCGCCAGACCATTATAAAACGTCAGCGATATCGAAACCAAAAAGACGGGCAGCACACCCGTCTTGATGCAGAAGGGACAACCTGCGGACAGGTCATCCCCTGTTTTATTCATTTTAGCACCGCTACAAGCCCATAGCCTGCCGGATGGTGTTACAGGCCGGACAGGTGTTGTCGGGACGGATGATGGCGTAACCCGCCTGTGGGTCGCTGCCATCGAAGGTCGTGCTATCGACGTTCCAGACGATGAGCAAACGGACACGCCCGCTGTTCCGCGCCAGTGTCACCGCGCCCGCCAGCCATTCGGCCTGATTGGTGACAGTCACGTTGGCTGCCCACGAGAATCCACCCGGTAGTTCGCCGTAACCCTGTGGCGATAGATAACCGAGTTCGGTAAAGCACAGCGGTCTGCCGGGGAAGGCCGCCGCATACACATTCACCATCGACTGATAGTAGCGCGTATAGTGGCCGGAATTGCCGCGCGGGTCGCCGGATGTCGCTGTGGGCGGGACAATGCCTTCATTATAATGAATGCCCACACAATCCAATACACTCGACGCACCTGCCGCTGCCATCTGCCGGATGAAAGCGTCATCGTCGCAGCCTTGCGTCGAACAACCGCCGAAGAAACCGGTGGGTGCGGGCGCGCCGCTGATGACCAGCACGTTGCTGTTTGCCGCCTTAATCGCGCCATAGGCGGCACGCAGCATCTGTGTATATTGGGCGCCGCTGATGAGGCCGCTGGGCCATTCGCGGTCAATGTTCATTTCGTTCCAGACTTCGATGCCGTCTGGCCCTAATGCCGCCACCTGACCAAGATAGTTGGCGAAGTCCTGATAATACTGGGTTGGATTTTGCGCCAATTCGCCCGGTTCACCGACGACGCTCACCAGAATCTTGAACCCGCGTGAGCGTGCCGCGTCTATTGCCGACTGCGCCGCGCTTGTATCTTGCCCGCGACGCCAGCGAATCTGGATTTTGGCCCATGTCATCCCTGCGCCGCGCATCTGGTCGCTGAAGCCAAAGCCAAACACCTGTCCACCCAGTTCAAAGCCACCTGTAACCGGGCCGGGGCCAGCGGGCGGCGGCTGCGTGCCACCACCGGGCGTCCCTGTCCCACCGGGAATATTCAAGACCTGACCGGGGAAGATGAGGTTGGGATTGGCAATACCATTCGCAGATGCAATCGCTTGATAGGTCGTCCCGAAGCGGCGGGCGATGCTGCCGAGCGTATCACCGCGCACAACGGTATAGGCCGAAGGCGTGCCGCCACCGGGTTGCCCGCCACCCGGTTCTTGCGTGGTTGTGGGCGGGGGTGTGGTCGTGCCGCCGCTTGGGATGATCAACTGCTGACCCGCAAAGATGAGATTGACGTTGGAGATGTTGTTCGCCGCCGCAATATCCGCCATCGACACATTATAGCGCAGCGAAATGCGGAACAAATTCTCTCCCGGTTGCACCACATGCACAGTGTTCCCATCCTGCGCGGTGGTCATGACGACGCTGGACACCAGCAGCAGCGCCAGAACAGTGATAACCAGCATAAAACGGCGCATAAGAACTCCTTTTCTCTCAAAATGTAAACTTGTTGCAAGTCGGTTTGTTATCAGTTTAACATGGGAAATGAAATCGCGCTCACATTCCAGCAAACAGTCTACAATCCGCACGGTTTTCGTAGACTACAACCGCCCTTAACCGGCGCGGACCCGTGGCGCAACCCGCGCCATTCTGCTAGACAAACTCCACAACGGGCGTCAGGTTTTTGTTCAAATTGCTATGCGTTATTGTGCAATTGTGACGCAAAGTGAACGCTTTCACAGCAAATGACCGTGCATTTTTAGTGAGAATCGACAGGTTTTTCCGTCCATTTTTCGTTGGTTTGAACAGGGAATCCCATCCCGCACCTGCCTATAATCAGAATCCATCATTCGTTTAGCTATTTTCAACAAATAATTGGAGAATATACCATGTCCCTCGTGCCGCCTGCCTCCGCCAAAGCCACACCTGCCGCGCTCCTGAAGTGGGCGGTAG
>CAZTLI010000507.1:0-3881 GCA_964614375.1 uncultured Anaerolineaceae bacterium | reverse complement strand
ATTTCAATCAGATTCTGGGCCTGCCTGTCGTGTTAATGGGCTTCGGACTGGCGACTGACGGCGTTCATGGCCCCAACGAACATTTCACATTGTCGATGTTCCACAACGGCATTGACACGTCGATCCATTTTATGAAGGAAATCGCGGAGGCGTCACGATAATCGCGCGTAGGGGCAATCCGGCAGATTGCCCTGATATATCACCGCACCGTGACCGGCGTCAGGCTGGCGGTGTCGCCCAATGATGCGCCATTTGCATCAGTAATCAGCAAGCGTTCACCGCCAGCTAACCGATACATCACCACACCCAACCCATAATCACCGGGGGGTGTGCCGCCGAACAATTCAAATGTATATGTATCCTGCAAAACGACGTTTATCGGCCACTGCGTCGTCGGCAAGCGCCAGTTGAGCGGTTCGCTGTCTTGCTGTCCCCACAACGGATTACCGCTGGCGGGATTAAATTCACCAATCACATACACCAGCACCTTATAACGTTCGGTCAGTGCTGAATCGGTGCGCCAGAACAGCGTCACATCCACCTGTTGACCGGGTACGAGTTCGGCAGCCGCCAGATTGAAACCGAGCAGTTCAACCGATTCACCAAAACGCCAGTTCAACGGATATTGAATACTATCCACAGTGGCTGCCGCGTCGGGGATAAAACTGACAACAGTCACATCACCCAATACCACATCGCCTAAAGCCAGCGTATACGTTCCCGGCGCGATGTCCGACGTGATCGGAATGGGCACATGCTGGCGCGTCACCATTTCGCCTGCGGCAGGTGGGTCAAAAGTCAATGAATAGGTCTCGCCCTGTCCGGTCATGTCGAGGGTGAGTGCTTCATCAGGCACAGTGTCCCAGTACAACAACAGATTCACACTATCGCCCACCGGTAAACGAGCAAACGGCACATCTACGCCTAGCAGACCAATGGCATTCGGCGGCGCCGGTGGGATAGACGGGTCGGACGACAGGTTGTCGAGAGTCGCGGCGCGTTCGTCAGTCCGGGCATAGACCGTGAGTGTGTTTTCGTTGAACTGCCATGTACGCGAGGCAATCGCACGTTCCGCTAACCAGCTTTCGGCAACGCCAGTCGGGTCACTGACCACGGACTCCGGCGTTTGCACCAGCCATATTGCGTCAGACTGCTCCCACACGGGCGATAGCAAATCGTTGGCATAAGGCCAATCCAATTCCTCGCGATAGGGAAAATCGACCCGCGCGCCATTGTAAGCGGCATAAAGATGAGGCCACAATCGGTCACCATTGAACACCACAGCATCGTCGGGCTGACGATACGCTATCAACGTCGCGCCGAGTGAGTGGAAATCGTCGCGCAGCACACGCGCATCGTACATGGACGACAAGCCAAACAGCGCCGCGCCGATAATGACGACCCCACTTACAGCCCCCACTATCCGCTGACGATCAAACAAAACGACCACACCCCATGCAGCCAGAACATAAAACGCAGCAGCCAACAGCGGCAGATAGCGCCCCGCCAGCGGACGACCCAGATTGTGAATCGGCAGAATCAGCAAAAAGACAACGAGCGCAGGTGTGATTGATGCGATTATCAGCAGTGTCAGATTATTCGTCGCCTGCACTGCGCGCCATCGTGTATAGATAATGTAGGCCACCCCAGCGCCAATGAGGGCTAACACCAATAGCACCAGTGGACGATAATTTTCCCAGAACGCCGGGATACCTGTCGTGAGGATGACGGCATAAAATTGCAGAAAACGAAACAACGAGGTGCTGTCTTCTGACTGCCAGCCGTGCATTAATCCAAGTGCATACACCGCCCAGGGTAAGAACAGCAGCGCCGCGGCGATTTGTAAGCCAATCCACGTCAATAGCAAACGCCGTGACCGCCCCGAACGCAGCCAGACAACGACAAATGCCAGATTGGTCGCTAGCGGCAGCATGAGCGCCAGATAAAAGCTGTAGAGCGCGCCCGCCACAGACAAGACATACACCAGCATCGCCCCTGTGCGACCCGGATTGTGCCAGATGCGAATCGTCGCCCACAGCCCGGCAGTCGCGAACATCGTGGCGAGGATGTGCATTCGTGATAATTGCGAAATGTCGATATTAGCGCGGGAAATCGCCATGAACAGCAGCGCCAGCAATCCGACGCGATAACCGCCTATCGCCTTTCCCAGTCCATACGTTAGCGCAACAGTCAACAAGCCAAGCAAAACTGACGGAAAACGATTGACAAATTCACCCTGTCCTACGACAGATTGTGAGAAACGCAAAATGTGATAATACAGCGGTGGATGCACGTCGGCGGCGGTGGTCTGAATCATATCGGTGTATGGCAGTTGGACAATCCAATTGCTCCAGCCTTCGTCCCAGTTGTAATTGAAGTCACCCAGCGTATAGATTCGCAACGCAAAGGCCAGCAGCAAAATCAGCACAGGCAGGAATAATCCGGTCAGACGCTTCTGTGAAATCACACACCACCTCAACCCATCGCCACTATGAAACAGCCTCGATTATGCACACGAAACGCTAAACGCACAGTGCAAAAGCGCAACATGGAGTAAAAGACTAAAAAGCGGTGAAAAGGATTCATTCAAATCAACCCGGTGGATGCAAAGGTGTTCCTGAGTTATAGACATGCTCAACCAACAGTTATGATTATCGTCTTTGCGTCCTGTGCGATCTTTGCGGTTCAGGTTTCCGGGCATTGGCCTACTGCCAGGATTGCGTTACGATTAGCAGTGTTCAATGCGGGCACACTATGGGGTAGATGACAATGGATAAAATTGACTTACGCAGCGATACGGTCACATGGCCGACGGATGAAATGCGGGAAGCGATGGCGACTGCCGTCGTCGGCGATGATGTCTACGGCGAAGACCCAACCGTGATTCAACTCGAATCGGACGCCGCAGCGATGTTTGGCAAAGAAGCGGGTTTGTTCGTGACGAGTGGTTCACAGGGCAATCTTGCGGCGCTGCTGGCACACTGTGAACGTGGTTCGGAAGTGATTTTAGGCGATAAAGCCCACTCCGTCGCCTTTGAAGCAGGCGGTATGGCGGCATTAGGTGGCATCATGCCGCGTCCTATCCCCGTACAGGCCGACGGCACATTGAAACTCGATGACATCCGTAACGGCATCCGAACAGACAATGAACATTTCCCGCGAACGCGCCTTGTCTCAATCGAAAATACGCAAAATATGGCAGGCGGACAGGCCCTAAGTGCCGAATACACCAACGCCGTCGCCGAAATTGCACAGGAAAATGGTCTCAAATTTCATATCGACGGTGCGCGCATCTTCAATGCAGCGGCGGCCTGTGGGACAGATGTGAAGGCACTGACCAAAAATGCCGATAGCATCACCTTCTGCCTATCGAAAGGATTATGTGCGCCTGCCGGTTCTGTGCTGGTCGGGTCGCGCGAGTTTATCCATGAAGCACGGCGAGCGCGTAAAATGCTCGGTGGCGGGCTGCGTCAGGTCGGCGTTTTGGCGGCGGCGGGACTTATCGCCCTGCACAAGATGAGCAAACGCCTGCACGAAGATCACGAAAATGCCCAACGCCTGGCAGATGGCTTGCGTCAGATTCCGGCGGTGAACGTCTTAGGCAATGCGACCAATTTTGTGTTTATGGAGCTGAATCTTGATGCCCCACTTCCCGCCGAAACGCTCATCCAGAAACTGGAAAACGACTATAATATCATCATTCGGGGTTATCCCGGCATGAAAAATCGCTTCCGGTTGGTGACTCACTATTGGATTACACCGGAGCGTGTCGATACCGTCATTGATGCGATGAAAACATTACTGTCATGACACCACCCAGTTTCACACGCGAAGAACTCGATGGCAGCCCACCTCCCCCACCACCTCCGCCGCAATTTGAA
>CAZTLI010000506.1:0-3883 GCA_964614375.1 uncultured Anaerolineaceae bacterium | reverse complement strand
GCCTCATTTGCCAGATTAGATAAATCCGCACCGGAGAAACCGACAGTCGCCTTTGCCATTGCCGAAAGATCAACATCCTCCGCCAACGGTTTATCGCGCGTATGAATCTTCAGCACATTGTGTCGTCCAGTACGATCCGGTAAGCCAACGGTCACCTGTCGGTCAAAACGTCCCGGACGCAGCAGCGCCGGGTCGAGCACGTCAGGGCGATTAGTCGCTGCCATAACAATCACGCTGGATGTCTGGTCAAAGCCATCCATTTCCGCCAGCATCTGATTGAGTGTCTGTTCGCGCTCATCATGACCGCCGCCCAGTCCGGCCCCACGCTGCCGCCCCACCGCGTCAATCTCATCAATAAAAACGATGCTCGGCGCAGCGGCTTTCGCGCGATTGAACAGGTCACGCACACGGCTTGCACCCACACCGACAAACATCTCCACAAATTCAGACGCGGCCAGCGCGAAGAACGACACATTCGCTTCACCAGCAACGGCACGCGCCATCAATGTTTTACCGGTACCCGGCGGGCCAACCAGCAACACACCACGCGGAATACGCGCGCCCAACGCGATATATTTGTCCGGGTCTTTTAGGAAATCAACAACCTCGACCAGTTCATTCTTGGCTGCATCCTGTCCCGCGACATCGTTAAATGTGATTTGCGGACGCTCCTCGTTATATTCGCGCGCTTGCGAACGTCCAAACCCAAAGACGCCCGAAGCCTGCCCCTGGGCGCGCCGTGCCCACCAGATGACAAAGGCGACGAGAATGAGAATGGGCCCAAAATTCAGCAGAATAAGAATTAACGGCGACGTTTCGCTCACCTCACCGATGATCGTGACATCGTTATCACGTAGGGTCCGAATCAGGGTTGGGTCTTCGACAGGCGGCAGCGTCACGCGGAAGTTGCGAATAGGCTGGCGATTCACGCCCGCCGTCGTTGAAGGCGGCGTCACTTCCGACCTGAACTCACCCGTGATATTTGCGCCTTCGAT
Organism: uncultured Anaerolineaceae bacterium; assembly: GCA_964614375.1. Lineage (GTDB taxonomy): Bacteria > Chloroflexota > Anaerolineae > Aggregatilineales > Phototrophicaceae > CAZTLI01. The sequence continues at coordinate 2,888 of CAZTLI010000506.1, read as the reverse complement.
TGTTACTTCATTAACATTGCCCGCTTCAACCTGTTCCAGAAAGTAACTATAGTCAATCAAACTCGCACGATTACCAGCGTTACCAAACAGGTCGGGTACGAGAAAGAGCGTCCATACCACAATGAGAATCAGCAGCGCAGGCCATATCCAATTACGCCAGGGCGGTTGCTGGGGTGTTTGCTTTTCATTGTCTTGCTGATCGTTGTTATTTTGGGGAAACTGCATAATATGAGATACCTTCACAACACAGGGAATTTGCCACCTGAGTATACTCTACGAATTATAAGAATTCCACAAGTGTTGCCTGTGCTAGATTAAGAATTAATCAGTGAAAGCACCACAATTTCATCCCGGCACGATAGGGTTTGGTTCAGATTGGTTAGAATCGCGTGACAACGCTGGCATTTTTGACACAACATTGTTACAAAATTAAGAAAGAATATGCGAATATTCAAATTGTGTGCTTTAATAGTGTGACGATGAGATGACGCGGGGGGATGTATGTCTTCGAGCGAACAACCCAATCAACCAGAAAACCCCACACCAGACACGACGCCAAAAAGCGAAACGGCAAACGAGGCGCCCATTCTGCCTGACGAAAGCAGCCCGACAGCTCCCGATTCGATCAGCACACCACCGTCTGCCGCGTCCGCTACCGATACGGCCTCATCACCCCCTAAACCTGCGGTAGCGACAAAAGTATACCCGGGCAAAACGCCGAAAAAAGCGGATGAAATAGAAACACAACCTGAGAAAAGCAAGTCATTGAAAGTGGTCAAAGCAAAAGATAGCGCCGCATTATCGCAAACAGAGCACAAAACAGATACCATAACGCCCAGCCGCCCCCCCTGGACATTGCAGCAGTTTTTTGATGGTGAAATCGACCTTGATGTCGAATTATCCAAACGATTTCCGTCTATCCCGGTGATGTCTACAATCAGGTTCCGCAATCTAGGGTCAAAGACCACACGCGGCGTCGGTACGCTCAGTACACAGGATGGCGCGGCGTCTTTGATTGTGGATGTGGATTCAGAAACGCGCATTGTACAACTGTCATTCACCTATGGTTCGATGCTGACACTTCGTTTTACACTGGACAATCTCAGTTCGATGGATCAGTCGCGCTGGATCGAATTGATGCGTCGCAAAGATGGCGGTTTGGCCTTCTTATGGGGCGCGGAACGTTGGGAGCAGGATTATCTCATCTGTATCGGGCGTAAATATTTCACCAATTTGTTCGCATTTTCGCCGCACAGTTTTGAAGCGGCAGTGCGCCTCACACCCGAAGTCGCCACACAGCTACTCGGTTGGCTGGAAGGATTCTGGACAGAACCGCCAGCAGCAGAAGAACCCCCGCAACTGATTACGTGGTAATCATCTATCGCATTCGTCACTACCAGATTCGGATATGAACCAATCGAAGCGCGGTTGGTCTACTATCATCCCACACCGAATCAAACACAATTCTGCTTTAATCCTGACCCGCTTCATGCTACAGTGTGGGAAATTGTAAACCAGTCACGAACGGATTCCCCGATGAATCGTCTGAAGAATGAGACCAGTCCCTATCTGCGCCAGCACGCCAATAACCCGGTGGACTGGTATCCCTGGGGCGAAGAAGCCCTCACACTGGCACAGGAACAAAATAAGCCGATTTTACTCAGTGTAGGTTATAGCGCGTGCCACTGGTGTCATGTCATGGAACACGAGAGTTTTGAACATACGCCGACTGCCCAGCTCATGAACGAGCTGTTCGTTAATATCAAAGTAGACCGTGAAGAACGTCCCGACATAGATGACATCTATATGGGCGCGGTACAGGCGATGACCGGACATGGCGGCTGGCCTATGACCGTGTTCCTGCTGCCGACAGGTGAGCCTTTTTATGGCGGCACCTATTATCCGCGTGAACCCCGTTACGGAATGCCGTCGTTCCAGCAGGTATTACATGGCGTCTATGATGCTTATGTCAATCGACCAGACGAGGTTAAAAAAGCGGCGGAAAGCATCACCCAGACGCTGAATCGCGACTTGCTACGCATTGGCAGTGACGAGAGCGGCCTAACCATCGACCTGCTCGATAAAGCCGCGCAAGGCATCGCGAGTGCATTTGACCGGACGCATGGCGGATTTGGCAACGCACCCAAGTTCCCCGCGCCGATGAGTCTCGAATTCTTATTGCGAACGCAGCATCGCACACAGGACACGAGTCTGCTGCACATTGTGACCTTCACATTAGAGAAAATGGCGCGCGGCGGCATTTATGACCAGTTAGGCGGCGGATTTCACCGCTACAGTGTCGATGCCATCTGGCTCGTGCCCCATTTCGAGAAAATGCTCTATGACAACGCCCAACTTAGTCGGGTTTATCTGCGCGCATGGCAGGTCACGGGCAATGCCTTCTTCAAGCAGGTTGCCGAAGAAATTTATAATTATATCCTGCGCGAAATGACCGCGCCGGAGGGCGGTTTCTACAGCACAACCGATGCTGATAGCGAAGGCGAAGAAGGCAAATTCTTTGTCTGGAATAAGTCCGAACTGGAAACAGTGCTCGGTGAAGATGCAGCAATCGCGATTGAATATTGGGGCGTGACCGGGGGCGGCAATTTTGAAGGCCATACGATCTTGCATGTTCCCAACGATGATGTTGTCGTGGCTGAGCGCCTCGATATGGATGTCGATACACTGCATGAAAGGCTGACGGCGATTAAAGATAAACTCTACGCGCACCGGACTCATCGGATACATCCCGGTCTGGACGACAAAATCCTGAGCAGTTGGAACGGCATGATGCTGGCGAGTATCGCGGAGGCAGCCCGCGTATTGGGACGTGATGACTATCTCACAGCGGCGGAACGCAATGCCGAATTCTTGCTGGCACAGATGAC
>CAZTLI010000505.1:0-3888 GCA_964614375.1 uncultured Anaerolineaceae bacterium | reverse complement strand
TATTCGCCCAATGTGTTTGTGAGCGTGGTGCTGGTACATGGTGTGGATGAGACCAATCCCGTCGCCGCCTTCCGTATGGGCATGATTCAACTCGGTGTGGATACCAGTCAGCGTGAACTGCACATCGAAATCACACCAGACCGTGAACAGGCTGGCCCGCGCGAGACCGTGACCTATACCGTTCGCACGACAGACTATCAGGGCAATCCAGTATCTGCGGAAGTGGGTATAGCTGTGACGGATTTGGCCTCTCTATCCATTGGCGCGCCCAACAGCGGCCCCTTGCTGGCGTACTACTATGGCGAACAGGGCATTGGTGTGCGAACGGCGACTGCTCTCACCATCAATACCGATGAACTGACGCAAACGACCCTCGACACCATCAAAGGCGGCGGTGGCGGTTTTGGTGAAGGTGGCATTCTTGATATACGGGGCAACTTCGTTGATACGGCCTATTGGAATGGCGCGGTGGTAACGAATGACGAAGGTATCGCTACATTCTCGGTGACACTGCCCGACAACCTGACTACATGGCGGTTGGATGCGCGGGCGATTACCCTAGCCGAAGATGGCAATATGCTGGTGGGGCAGAATACATTTGACCTGATTAGTAGTAAACCGCTGTTAATTCGCCCGGTGACGCCGCGCTTCTTTGTTGTGGATGATGAAGTCGTCTTAGCGGCAGTCGTCAACAACAACACCGACTCAGAATTGACTGTCAATGTGCTGTTGGAAGCCGAAGGTGTGGTCATAAATGGAGATTCGGTGCAGCAGGTCACGATTGCGGCGGGCGGCAGTCAGCGCGTGACGTGGCCGGTGACTGTCGAAAATGTCGAGCACGTTATCTTGCGCTTTGCCACTGCCGACGATGCCGGAGAATATAACGATGCCAGCATCTCACCCGTGAGTCAGGACGATGAGGGACGCATCCCGGTATATCGCTATGAAGCGCCAGAAACTGTTTCGACAGGCGGCCTGCTGCGCGAAGCCGGGTCACGCACTGAATCCATAGTGTTACCGAGTCGCTTTGAGGTTACACAGGGCGAATTGACAATTAATATTGACCAATCACTGGCAGGGACAGCCATTAGCAGTCTGGACTACATCCGCAACTATCGCTATCAATCCACAGAATGGATAGTGAGTCTACTGCTGCCCAATGTCATGACCTATCGCGCACTGAACAATGCAGGTATCGAACGGCCTGCGCTGGAACAGAATCTCACACGCGAGGTCAATATCGCCGTGCAGCGATTGTATGCCCAACAGCATGTCGATGGCGGTTGGGGTTGGTATGTCCAGGATAGCAGTAATCCACTGGTGACGGCCTATGCGATTATCGGTTTGCATGAAGCCCGCGCGCAGGGATTTGCTGTCGATAATGCCGTTATCGAACGCGCACAGGGTTACTTACGGACACAGTTCATCGTACCGGGATTGACTCAACCGCAGTGGCGCATGAATCGGCAGGCCTTCATTCTGTATGCAATGGCACGCAGCGGCGCACCCGATATTGCGCGGACTGTCGAACTCTTTGAAAATCGGGGTAATCTCGCGATCTATGCGCGGGCATATCTGGCGCTGGCCTTCGCCTACATCAACCCCGACGATACCAGCCGCAGTGATGTGCTGATTTCCGAATTGCAAAGCGAAGCCATAGTCAGCGCGACAGGGACACACTGGGAAGAAGCCGAAGACGACTATTTCAACTGGAATACCGATACACGCACGACTGCGCTGGTACTGGATGCGTATGTGCTGCTGCGTCCACAAAGTGACCTTGTGCCCAATATCGTGCGCTGGTTGATGGTCGCCCGACGTGCTGATGCGTGGGAAACGACACAGGAAACGGCGTGGGCAGTCATGGCGCTAACCGATTGGATGGTGGCGACTGGTGAACTGCGTCCTGATTACAGCTTTGGCGTGGCGTTCAACGGCGAAGCACTCAGCGAAGGTACAGCAACAGCAGATACGGTTACCGATACGCAAAGACTGGTTGTTGAAGTTGCGGATATGCTGACAGACGAGGCCAATCAACTGGTGGTCAATCGGTCAGCAGGAAATGGCATTCTGTACTACACGGCCCATCTGCGCGTGTTCTTGCCTGTGCCAGAAATCGAACCGTTGAATCGCGGGATTATTGTCCAACGGCGTTATACACTGCTCGATGATCCCGATGCTAATACCATCACTGAAGCGGCAGTGGGGCAGGTGGTGCAGGTGCGCTTGACCATCATCGCGCCGAATGACCTGCACTATGTCACGATTACCGACCCCATCCCGGCGGGCGCAGATGCCATTAATCCTGAACTGGAAACCAGCCAACAGGTGGGCACACGTCCCGGTGTGGTGACAGATGACCCATTGAGCCGGGGTTGGGGCTGGTGGTGGTTTAGCAGCATCCGCTTTGAAGATGAACAGGTTGTGCTGTCGAGTACCTACCTGCCAGCGGGGACGTATGAATATGTCTATACCATCCGTCCGGGCATTGAGGGGGTCTACAACGTTATCCCGCCAACAGGTCAAGAAGTCTACTTCCCCGAAGTCTATGGACGCGGCGCAGGCAGCACCTTCACCATCGTCCCGGCAGAAGACTAACGCTTTAATTCAACCACACTTGAGGACGGGCACAGGCTCGTCCTCTTTTTTTTCAGTTTTTTGCTTGCCGACAACGTGCGATAGCAATACACTGAAATTAACGCTGATGTTACACGGCAGCGCGTCATTAAACAGCCAATCAACAAGGAATGAATTGTCAAATTTACGCGACAATCGCAACGAATTCCGTAATACTGTTCCTGTTTTTCCTGCTTATCAGGAGAATCTGAATGCGCTATTTTACAAAATGCGCCTTGATAAGATGACATAAGCTAGCTGACATTTTACGCTATTGTCAGTTCATAATGGCGGAGCACGAATATGGAGGCCATCATTCATGACCGAAAGTGAAAGTAACGTTTATGAGATGCTGTGGGACTGTAAATTCTGTGGCGAGAAAAAGCTGCTCGGCAAAACCCACCGCTTTTGCCCTACCTGCGGCGCAGCCCAGGACCCCGACGCGCGTTATTTCCCGACTGAAGCGGAGCAGATCGCTGTTTATGACCATCAGTATGTCGGCGCGGATTTGACCTGCCCAGCTTGCGGTGGATTAAACGTCGGCGATGCGACCTATTGTACCAATTGCGGCGCGCCACTCGATAAAGCCGAACGTGCCAAAACCATCAACGAACAATATCAAGAAGGCCATGAGATATTTGAAGGCGGGCGTTCGCGTGATTTAGTCAAAGAGCAGTTCGATCAGGAAATGCAGCGGGTCGGCGTGCAACCTAAACCCGGCGAGCGCAAAGGTCTCAATTGGAAAGTCATCGGTATTGTCGGTGTTATCATTGCGGTGATTGCTGCCATTATCGCCGCCCTGACGTGGACGCGCGAAACAGGTGTGTTTGTCGTTGGGCATTCGTGGGAGCGCCAAATCCAGATACAGGATTATGACGTGCGCTTTCAAGAGGGATGGGACGAAACCGTTCCGAATGATGCCTATCGCGTGTCGTGCAACCGTCGCCAGCGCGGGACAGAACGTATACCCGATGGCGAGACCTGTGAGACAGTGCGTATCGACCAGGGTGATGGCACTTTCCGCACAGAACGGCGCTGTACCACCAATTATCGTGAAGAACCCGTTTACGACCAATACTGTACCTACAACGTAGACCGCTGGGAAAATTCGCGCTCTGCACCCACATCGGGTGCGAGTGTGACTGATGTACCCTATTGGGCAGAGGTCACACTCAACTGTGAAGGGCAAAATCGCATTGGCTGCGAACGCATCAGTACCCGTAACGAAGTCTATAACGTGATTTTTCAGGGCGAAGGCGAGACACGTTATAC
>CAZTLI010000504.1:0-3889 GCA_964614375.1 uncultured Anaerolineaceae bacterium | reverse complement strand
ACCCAAAATCCCATTACGGCGCTGCTGCCTCCACCCTTCGCATGGATAGACATTCCAGCAGGTGATGTGCGCCTCGATCATGCGGGTGGTTATTTGCTGGAGGCGAAGACAACCCCTGTGGCTGCGTTTGCGATTGCGAAATATCCGATTACGCATGACCAGTATCAAACATTTATTGATGCGGCTGATGGTTATGCTGATTCTCAGTGGTGGGATTATGCTGAAGATGCGCGGGATTGGCGACTGGAATATTCTATGCCCAAAAAGATGGACTATGGCGGTGGTGATCATCCGCGCACCCATATCGCATGGTATGAAGCGGTGGCCTTCTGCCAGTGGCTGAGCGCGAAGACCGGCGATACTATACGTCTGCCGACTGATGCGGAATGGCAGCGCGCGGCACAGGGTGACGATGGTCGGCTTTATCCCTGGGGCGATGAATGGGAATCTCAACGCTGCCAGAACAATGTTGCACGGCAGCAAATTGGCACTGTTTCCGTCACAACGTTTGAGGGTCAGGGCGACAGTCCCTATGGTGTGGTCGATTTGACCGGAAATGTGTGGGAATGGTGCGCGACAAACTGGTCTACAGGCGACAATACCCTCACAGGTGATGATTCGCGGGTGCTGCGCGGTGGGTCGTGGTTTGATGATGTACAGCGATTCTTTCGTACTACGACCCGCAGTAGCTGGACACCGGATTCGCGGTCTGACTTGCGTGGTTTTCGGATTGTGCGGGTCTGATTTTTAGCGATGAGTGACTTCATGATACGAAGGGCAGCGACTGAGGACATGCCAGCCCTGGTCGCTGGACTGGTGGCGATGGTACAGGCGATGGAAGCCGCAGGCGGGCATCCGGTGCTTGATATAGACAAGCTGCGCGAACAGTTCACAGCACGACTTGACCGGACATTTCAGCGACCATCCATGTTGTATCTCGTTGCAGACGTAGACAATGATGTGGTCGGGATTCTGGAAGCGTCGCACTTTCAACTGGAGAGCGTGTTCCAACCGCGCGAGATGCTGCATATTCACGGGGTGCATGTGGATGCAGTCTATCGTCGGCGTGGAATTGCGTGGCGGTTGATGGAACACGCCTTTGTTTGGGGACGCGAACGGGGTTGCACACTGGTTGAACTCAATGTGCTGGCGGACAATCCCGCCCAACATCTGTATCGCGCTATGGGTTTCACCGTGTTTCAGTACGAAATGGTGCGTCCATTGTGAGTAAATCCATATCCTGATTGACACGTTAATGAGGAAAGTTTAGGATAAAGGCAGCGTGGGACTTACGGGGTTCTGCGTGACTATGGTGGGGGGCGGGCAGATACGCTCTACCCGCCCCTATGGGTGTAAAACAGTGCCAGGTACCGGGCACTGAATGAAGCACCGGGTAAAGTGTTATAGTTTGCGTTGAATCTTTTGTTTTTTATCCCTCTTTCCTCTTTTTGCTGTTTTACTCTTTACGCTTGAATACGCTCTTTGTCCTTAGCCAGTGGCTAGCGGCAAGACGCCAGCGGCTATATTCATCCCTTTGATGTGCCGTTTGTGGCATGTATAGCTTCCCCGCATTTGTATTCCCGCACATCGACACATTGCACTCTTCAGCAATCAACGTCAAAATCGACGCAGATTATTTTCATTGCACAGGATGATGCTGATGGCGAATTATGATTTATTACTCAAAGGCGGGCATGTCATCGACCCCAAAAATGGGCTGAATGGGATGGTGGATGTGGCGATAACAGCAGGACGTATCGCGCATGTTGCTGTTGGTATTCCAGCAAACGAGGCTCAACAGGTGGTGGATGTATCGGGTTTATACGTCACACCCGGCCTGGTTGATATTCATGTGCATTGCTATCATACGCGCGAACCGGAAACGCTCAGTATCATCGCTGACCATCATTCGTTTCGTTCCGGTGTCACGACAGTGGTTGATACCGGTACGGCGGGCGCGAAACACTTTCTGCATTTCAAGCGCACGGTCATCGACCACGCCAAAACCCGTATTCTGGCCTTCATCAATGTCGTGAAATCGGGGATGTTGGGGTCGTTTGAGCAAGATGATGCAGAAATGGACGCTGAACTGGCTGCGTCGATTGTGCTGGCCTATCCCGAAACGTGTGTCGGTATTAAGACGGCGCACTATTGGACAGATGAACCGTTTGATGACGCGCACCCGCCCTGGTTGGCGGTTGACCGGGCGCTGGAAGCGGGTGACATCTGCAAACGACCAGTCATGTTCGATTTCTGGCCTCGTCCTGAACGCACCTATCCCGAACTGCTTCAGAAGATGCGCCCCGGCGATATTCATACCCATGTTTATGCACAACAGTTCCCCTTATTCACTGCCGGCAATCGCCCCGCTGACTATCTTTTCGCGGCGCGTGAACGGGGCATTAGCTTCGATGTGGGGCACGGCGCGGCAAGTTTCTGGTTTCGGCAGGCTGTGCCCGCAGTCACAGGTGGATTTGGCCCCGATTCGATTAGCACTGACCTGCACATTGGCAATGTCAATGGCCCGGTCGTCGATATGCTCAACACGATGTCAAAATTTTTGAATATGGGGATGCCCCTGGACGAGGTTATTTATAGGTCAACTGTCACCCCCGCGCAGGAAATCGGGCGACCCGAATTGGGGACGTTGCGTGTGGGTGCAGAGGCGGATGTCGCGGCGCTGCGATTGCATGACGGAAACTTTGCTTTCACCGACTGCGGACGTGCGCGTATGGTCGGTAAGCATAAGTTGTCCTGTGCGATGACGGTGCGCGCGGGCGAAATCGTCTATGACCCTGAAGGGCTGTCGATGCCGTATTGGGAGGATGCGCCGGAGCCATACTGGCAAATCCAGCAGTGAGGAATAGCGGTCTGAGCGCTGTATCATTCTGGACGTTTGATATAAACCTATCAGGAGACCACAATGACTCAACACGCATCCACACTCATGATTCTGGTCGCGGGGCCATATCGTTCGGGCACAGGCGACGATCCAGCGAAAATGGCAGCTAATCTCGATGCGATGGAGCAAATGGCGCTGCCACTGTTTCGTGCGGGGCACATTCCGATCATTGGTGAATGGATGGCGCTGCCGCTGGTGGAACGTGCCGGGTCAAGGCAAGTAGGTGATGCCGCGTTCAACGAAATATTTCATCCCATAGCCGAACGTCTCCTCAGCCGTTGTGATGCCGTCTTGCGAATTGGCGGTGCATCACAGGGCGCGGACTTGATGGTACAAATCGCGCAGGAACAGGGTTTGCAAGTTTTCCATCGTCTGCAAGATGTCCCCGGTTGTGAAGCCTGCTAATCTATAGTTTGTCCATATAACCGTGACTTCTGCATCTGAGATATACTGATACGATGCCCCCATAACTTACGAGTCAGGGACAAACATACGTCGAATAAGCCAATTTCTCGTCATCCTCAGTGCGCCGCTAGTGCTATTGGCGATGTCTGCGCTGCCGGGAATAATCACCGCACAGGACACCGACGTTGAACCAACAACCGCTATCGAGTACGTCAATCGGGGAAATACGTTCTTTGAGGCGGGCGATTATGAAAGCGCACTAGCAGACTACAACAGGGCAATTGAACGCGCTCCACTTAACGAGGTAGCACATAACAATCGAGGGCTAACATTTTTCAATTTGGGCGAGTATTCGCGCTCTATAATAGATTTTGATCGAGCCATCGAGTTGGCACCTCAATTTATAGAGGCATATATCAATCGAGGCAACGCTTATTTTGCCCTAAGTGAGTATGAGCAGGCCATCGCTAATTATGCCCGTGTTATTGACCTCGACTCGCGCCAACACGTTGCCTATTACAATCGTGGTCTTGCCTATGCCAGTTTGGGCAATTATCCACAGGCTATTGCCGACTATGATCA
>CAZTLI010000503.1:0-3923 GCA_964614375.1 uncultured Anaerolineaceae bacterium | reverse complement strand
CCAAGCATCCGGCGGTAATTGGCATCGCCCTTGAAGATAACCAGTCCAGCCGTTTCAAAGAGTTGGGTCAGGCGCGGCGGCAGTTCCCACAATGGATACGGGCTGTTCCAGTAGGCATCCGGCGCGAGGCGCAGTCGTCCACTTTCCAGCGCGTGGGATAGCTGTTCGCCCAACGACGGCGATTTGGCAGTCGCCAGCAGGTCGAAAAATTCCAGCACATCCGCCACAATCGCATCGCTGACAAATGTTGGGTGCATTTTGACATGCACATAAATTGGAACAGGTGTCATATTCAACAGCGCGTTGATGAGGGCGCAATCTATCGCAAATTCTGTCCCGGCATTGTCCGACACGATATGGATAGGGCGACGGGTGTTCAAAATTTGCCAGATGATGCTTTGGCGACTATCCGCCAGTACGTCATCTTCTGAGGCTTGATTACCGCGACTGCCCGCGACGTTATAACTTAAATCGACCCGATTGCCCCACAATGACCGCAGCAGCAGTTCCGCCAGACGGTCTTCGCGCGTGCCGTCTACATGCAGCGCTTCTTCGAGCAGTGTCCACAACAATGGACTTTTCAATTCAGCCGTTTTTTGTCTGGCGAAGGGGTCGCGTCCGGTTTCCCACCAGCGTGTGGCCTGTATGAGATGACGATAGGTGAACGTCTCGGCGAAGAACCAGACCGTATCGTGCCATGTCTCATCTGCATGGGGCGTATGGGCTATCGACCAGTAATCATAGTCCGGCGCGGGCATATCCAACATGCGTATCCGTGCATCACCCTGAATTTCGTCACGCAGGCGTCTCAGATTATCTTGAATGACGGGCGCATAATCAGGATTGAGGTCGAGAATGGCTTGAATAAGCTGCGGCACGCGGACGCGCATGGTGTTATTGGCGAACGCATTGGTTTCGTTCGTGCGTATCATTGGTGGTCGATGGCTCATGCGGCATCCTTCGCTTTTTATGGGTCTGCAATCAGTCCACGTTCCCGCAACGTATCCACCACCAATGCCGCCGTAATACGATGTCCGGTGGCGTTCCAATGGCCGTCGCCGGGGATGAACAGGGCATCATACGGACGTTGATTGACCGACTCGCCATAGGCTTCATAGACCGGGCGCGTATTGATGAGCGGCACACTTAATGGTTGCAGAATATCAGTTAGGCGACGCTGTGGCAAATCGACATCCCAAATCCATCCCTGCTGCTGGTCGGCGAAATAGGTCGAAATTTCGGTGATACGCGCGACGCCAATGTCGATATTGACGACCATCAATTGCGCGCCGTTGGCTGCGGCCTCATTCGCCCAGATTTCATAAGCCCGCTGTGTCCGTCGCCAGCCTTCGGGATACCCTTCAATATCTGGCTGTGCGACATAGATATAATTTTGCGGGTGAATCTGTGTCTGCACACCCGCCAATGTCACGACTTCACGCGGCGGCGCAATCACCTGCCGGATGAGCGCAATCGTATTTGTCCCGGCAATCGTCGTCGGCAGCGAGTCCAGCCAGCGCGAGGCCGGGTCACTGCCGGGTTGCGGTTCGCCAGCCACGCCATCGCGGATGACCTGGACACTGTTGTCAGTGATGGCGAAGTCGATAGTGCGGTCACTGTAAAAATGCTGCGGATTATTGTCGGCAATGTCGTTGATGTAAAATGTGTGGATAACTAGATCGGGACTGAAACGATAGCCTTCGTGATGATAATAGAGATAGGCCTGTAACGTCCCCCAACCCGTCGCGCCCACGCCGAACACCTCAAACCGGCGACCATCGGGCGTTCGCGCGTCTTCTAACAGGCTGTTCATCCGGGCATAAATCGTGTCGGCATACGGCACTTCACGCGCTTCGATGAACGAGTCGCCAATAATCAAAATGCGATAGACATCACCCGGCTTTTCATAGGCAATTTCTGGCCCGCGAAAGCCGAGACTGTTGTATTCAATCAAATTGTCATACTCACCCGGCAGCCACCAGCGCAATATCGTATTCGTGTTTGTGCCCCATCCGGTCAATTCGCCCCACGCTGGCCCCGAACCCTGTTCAATAAATTCGCCCTGTGGATTGGCTGTCGCGACAGGTGTCGTTGTGCCCGGAGTCAATTCGCTCTGGTCGAGTGGGGCGGTGACGGCGGCTAAAGCAGCTTGTCGTTGGGCGTTGGCGATGAGTCGCGTGGCGAAGGGGGCGATGAGCACCTCAATCAGGATGAGCATGAGGATTGTCGAGATGGCTATCGTGGCGAAGTTGGTCAGGCGCTCGCGATTGGGGCGGACGAACAGCACTGCCAGACCAAACAGCAGTATCCCCAGCACGATAAACACCACGATGACGACTCCACGCCCGTTTAACTCCGCCGGAGTCAGACCAACGACCAGCGCCAGCAGCAGCAAAAATCCACCACCGAGCGCCTGTACCAGTGGCAGGCCACGCCCATTCCGCAGTCGCTGAACAACCACACCCTGTAACATAGCAGCGATATAGGCCAACCAGAACAACAGCCCGACCACTGCCCAGCGGTCTATTACGGGCTGCCAATCGGGTGCTATCCAGACCAACCACACCGCCGCACCCGTCAACAGCGCGCCAATAGCCCATTTGAGCGCGTGTGCCAGCCATGTGATCTGTGATTGTCCGTTGTCAGCCATGTGTATCCTATTCATTACGTTGCTTGTTTAGGGCGTTAGTTGTAGGGGCAATCTGCCAGAATGCCTCGCCCAGAAAACCCTCACACATTCAGGCAGGCGATTGTAGTGGGTAGCGGGAGGGTGGGTCAAGCATGGCATCGGCGAGAATTGCTATTGGCCTTCGCCACAGCGCGTCGGGGTCGTTATAATAGGCGCGTTGCCACATTCATACCGCCATTGAGGGGTTGCTGTATGCTCGAGGAAGATCGCATCCGCACGCTGGTTGATGCCCTTGAACGCGAAGAATGGTCAGACCCTACATTATTACGCGACACCAGCAAATTACTCACACTGGACGAATCCGACCCCACCTATACCCGCCTGCGCGAAATCGGTGAACCGGCGCTGCCGTTCCTGCTGCAAAAAATTGGCAACGATTCCTACAAAGTGCGAATGCTGATTCAATACATCGGCAAGCCCGCCGTCCCACATCTGGTGAAATACTTGCACAACCCTGTCGCCGCGCAGCGCGCCGATGCGGTGCAAATTCTGGGTCTGATGGGCGCGCGTTCTGCAATTCCCCATCTACTGCCGTTGTTGTGGGATGAAGACGCGAGCGTGCGCGATTATACGGAAAAAGCCTTGCGCGCGATGAATGCCCTCAATAGGTGGAATCGACTGCGGGGACGGGGGATTATTTTGCTGCGGCGTGTGCGTGCCCGATTAGGGCTGGATAATCGTTCGTAACGACCGCGGGCGGTCACAACTGGTCATACACCCACGCTAGTCATCATGTTACGCTGCATGAAGCGCAGCGCACCCAACAGCGCAAGAATCTACAAGACCCATCTGTCCACAGGTGATAAGCTAAAGCAATATGCACAATCAACCATTGCGCGAACAGGCAAAATTCTGGCGTGTACAGGAATACGACAATCTGGAACTGCTGCGCGCCACCTATATCACCCACAGCTTTGACCGCCACATTCACGACGGGTATGCCATCGGCATGATGGAACGTGGCGCCGAGCGATTTTACTATCGGGGCGATTATTATGTGCTGCCCGAAGGCTGCGCGGTGGTGATTAATCCCGGCGAAATCCATACCGGGCAGGCGGTGCGCGATGATGGCTGGACGTATCGTATGTTTTATCCCGATGTACCCTTTGTGCAGCGGATTGTCAGCGAGCTGACGGGCAAGCAGGAAGTCATGCCTGTGTTCAACGAGCCGATTATCCGTGACCGTTATGTGGTGGGACTCATTCGGCGGATGCACCGGATTTTAGAAGCGTCC
>CAZTLI010000502.1:0-3933 GCA_964614375.1 uncultured Anaerolineaceae bacterium | reverse complement strand
CTGGTGGATGCTGTGCGGTCAATCGTCTGGAAGAAGTCATCGGCGGTCACGCGGCTGCTGCACGACGCCAGTACCAACTGTCCACCCCGGGCGATCAGTGGCAGTGCCAACCGCGTTAGCCGGGTATAGGCAGTCAGTGCCCGTTTGATTTCGGCTTCACTTTTGGCGAAGGCGGGCGGGTCAACGATGACCATATCGAACCTCTCGCCCGCCGCGTGTAGCTGCGCCAGTCCATCGAAGGCATCGGCAACCAGTGTCGTGTGCGGTGTATGACGGATTTCGGCTGCATTCAGCGCGAAATTTGCCGCTGCCGCTTCGAGTGCCGGGGCGCTGGCATCCAGACTGAGTACCGATGTCGCGCCGCCCGCCGCCGCATAGACCGAAAAGCCCCCACTATAGGCGAATACATCCAGCACGCGCCGTCCCGCCGCCAATTCACGTACCCGCGCCCGATTATCGCGCTGGTCGAAGAAAAAGCCCGTTTTATGCCCACTCAATACATCCGCGACGAAGGATAGGCCGTTCTCTTGAAAAATCACCGCTGCCTGCGGGGTTTCACCATGTATCGTCTGCCCATCATAGAGGCCATAAGGCGCGAGTGCAGCTCGAATGTTGCGGCTGATTCGCAGCACGAGGCGATTGTATGGCTGCACATCCGGCAGACAGGCGAGGATAGTTTGTAGATGGGGCAGCCACGCCGCGCTGTAGAGCTTCATCACCAGCGTATCGCTATAGCGGTCAATCACCAGACCGGGCAGACCGTCGTTTTCGCCATGCACCAGTCGATAGCCATTGGTCGATTGGGACAGCAGCGGGTGACGAATGGCAGCGGCGGCCTGCAATCGCGCCAGAAACCAATCATGGTCTATGGTGGCGGGTTGACCATGTTGCAACACTTTGACGCGAATGGGCGAGTCCGGGTCGTAGAGTCCCACCGCGATAAATTGGCGTTTGCTATCGAATATGACGGCTAAATCGCCCGGTTGACCAGCGTGACTCTGCTTGCGGATAGCGCGGTCAAACAACCAGGGATGCCCGCCACGCAAGGCCCGTTCCGCCGCCGGAGTGACGTGCAGCGCGATGCGTTTGTCGGATACTTTTGGTAACAAATCGACATGAATCATAGTGTGTTCATCGGATGCGCGTAATCACCACATCTCCAGTATAGTCGCATGTCGTGCAGAGTCGGGCAATCGGTGTGTCGATAGTGGGGAATGGTGGGGCAGCGCATCCGCATTTCAGGTGTTCGCATTACAGCTAAAACGTTAAATACACCATCCAAAAGTAACTGTGCCTTCTGGACTCAAGTATCATGACCCTATGTGGTAATCAACACGAGGTCAGTCATGTCAGCAGATTCAGATGCGATCATTGCCCAGCTTAAGCGCGGGCCATTTCCCGGCAGAATTGACCCCCAGGCAGAAGCTGCACGCTATGTTCAAGCTGGCTTATCAACGGAACACTATCGCTGCTCATAACGACAACGAAGGCCGTTAGACAGAGGCCGCCTTGCCATTTCCCGCTATTTTGTCGGATGAGGTACGGCAAGAGTTGTTAGAAACAGTTCAGCAGTGGCAGGCCGACTTGCGCCGCCTTCGAGAAGAGCACATGGACAAGAATAGCGGTGAGGCTCAAGCGACCACAGAATCGGTGCTTACGACTTCGCGCACGGAGTCGTTGGCGCGGATGATGCCGCTTTGCACGATGTCGCAGCGCAGGCCACCCCGATGCACCATGCCGCCAATCAGGTCGATGCCTGTGACCGTCGCCAGATGCGTGCAGGGTTCACATAGACGCACACCACGCAGCACCACATCGCCCATCTGGAACGTTTTGCCCACCAGATGATTGAGCGGGACGCCGCGTGTGACGATATTACGCCGGGCATCTGCCGGGTCGATGGCTATCTGATAATCGCGCGCCATCGCTTCAATTTCTTCGATGCAAATGAGGGTGACATCACGCCCATTGCGTCCGCCACGTCCTAAATGCGAGAATGTGCCGCCATCGTGAAAATAGCGGTCGCCCGCTAAGCCACGTCCCGCAACGGCATGAACATCCGGCACACGTTCAACAGGGGCTTTGGCTGCTGGGGCGATATAAATGGCTTCGACACGTCCTTGCCACATAATGTCTCCGGGTTGATTGGTCACGATACAGCCTCCACCTTAATGCACAGTTCTAAACAAAGGCTAACAGCTTATTTCCGCACATCGTCATAGAAGTAGGCGCCGGGAAAGTCGTGGGCGACCTCTTTCTTTTTGCCGCTCCAGTCGATGATGTTGATGCGATAGACGGCGGTGCGCGCCAGTTCTTCTTTGACGGGCGGGCGATAATCCTCGCCGGGTTGCAGGTGCGGGGCATATTTATCGAGCAGGGCTTGCAGGGCGGTTTTGGCCTCGCCTTCATCGTCTACCACAAAACCCTCGCCGAAGATGATGACTCCGCTGTATTCCACACTGAATTCCAGCGCCTCAGCAGCAGGCAGCAGGCGTCCCATCGACATAATGCTGAAGCAGACCTTCTGGCTGTGTTCGATGTTGGCGCGGGTGCGTCCGACGCGGGCAGTATGGATATAAATCACATGCTGCGCTTCATCGTAGACATAGAGATTGCTGTTGATGAACGGCTGCCCGTCATACACGGTCGCCAATGTGCCGACGGCGGCGTGATGCAGGAAATGTTTTATCCAACCATCATCATCGACAGCCCGGTCACTGCGGCGGACGTGGGTATATGGTTGTTCGGCATAATCTTTCGGCATAGGAATTCCCTTTGAAAAATCGTGTCTGAGTCTGTTTATAAAGTGCGGTAAATGGCCTGCTGCGGATATGACCAATGGTGACCAATCACACCAATCGGGTGATTGTGGACTGGTCTGCGCGTACAAATCGGTCTATAGTGGAGTCTGTCACCAGACCTGTGTTCATCACCTATTTTGTCGGTGAGAATAACGCGGCAATCGCTTGCTGGCAGATGACATCAATCACGTTCTGGACTGTGTTCTATCACGTTTATGCGGTCAGGCAGACATGACGGCGGGTTATTCAGGGACAGCACTCATCAAGAAACTCGGCATAAAGCCCGGGATGCGCCTAATCTTTGTCGATGCGCCCGCTGACTATGCCGGGTTGTTGGGGATACAGCCCGAAGCTGTGGTCATTGCGGATGAACAGACCGGACAGTTCGATTTCATCCACGTTTTCACCACATCACAGGCCGACCTGCGCGCCCACTTCCCGCGCCTCAAGCGTGTGCTCAAATTCGATGGCATGTTATGGGTTTCATGGCCTAAAAAAGCGTCGAAAGTGGAAACGGATGTGGATGAAAATGTCATCCGTGCGATTGGGCTGGAAAATGGGCTGGTCGATGTGAAAGTAGCGGCGATTGATGCCGTATGGTCGGGCTTAAAATTTGTCTATCGCCTGCAAGACCGCACCGAGACGATGAGCATTCAGTGAGTGAAACTATACAAAGTAGTTATTTGAATTTACAATATCATTCAGATTAATTTAAACATGAAAGGCGCACACCGTGTTCGATACCCTCCCCCGAAATGCACACGCCGCGATGGACTGGGACGCCGCACAATTCCAGCCCTATTTTGATGACCTGCAAAAACGCAGCCTGACTGCGGACAATATCGAGCGCTGGCTGGCGGACTGGTCGGCGCTGGTGAGTTTGCTGCGAGAGATTCAGGTGCGCTGCGTCGTCGCAACCAATGTCGATACGACAGATGAAGTCGCGGAAGCCAATTTGAATCGATTTCTGGAAAATGTCTATCCATTATTGATGCGTGGGCAGAATGACCTGAATCAGAAATTGCTGGCGACAGGTTTGACGCCTGACGGGTTTGACGTGCCGCTGCGGAATATTCGCGCCGATGCTGACCTGTTCCGCGAAGAAAATGTCCCACTATTGGTCGAAGAGAAT
>CAZTLI010000501.1:0-3945 GCA_964614375.1 uncultured Anaerolineaceae bacterium | reverse complement strand
ATACCCATCTCTGCACCACGACCCGTCCCGACCATAATCGCTGTCGGCGTCGCCAAACCGAGCGCACAAGGACAAGCAATCACCAGCACCGCAACGGCATTAATCATCGCGGCGGTGAAGCCCACCTGACCAATGACCATCCAGCCCAACAGCGTAATGAGTGCCAGTCCAATCACAATAGGCACAAATACCGCCGAAACCTGGTCGGCAATGCGTTGAATGGGCGCTTTCGACCCTTGCGCCTGTTCAACAAGGCGGATAATTTGGGCGAGGGCTGTTTCTGCACCCACACGCTGCGCCTCGACAATCAAACGCCCCTGGTTATTGACTGTCGCGCCGATAACCTCGCTGCCGACATGTTTGTTGACAGGTAAACTCTCGCCCGTCAGCATCGCTTCATCGACAGATGACCACCCCTCTAAAACCACGCCATCCACCGGAATGCGTTCACCGGGGCGCACAACCAGCACATCACCAACCTGCACGCGGTCAATATCTATTTCCACTTCTTCGCCATCACGCAGCAGTGTCGCTGTTGTGGGCGCGAGGCCCATTAACTTTTTAATGGCTTCGCTGGTACGGCCTTTGGCGCGCGCTTCCGGCAATTTGCCGAGTGTAATCAGTGTGAGAATCACTGCCGCCGACTCGAAGTATTCAACTTCGCCGACGACATCTGAAAAACCGAGAATCAAGCCAAGTAGAACAACGATACTGTAGAGATAGGCCGCGCTTGACCCCATCGCAATCAGCACGTCCATGTTGGCAGTGCCATTCCGCAGCGATTTATACGCGCCAACGACATACTGCCGACCCACAATAATCATCACAGGCGTAGCCAGCGCACCAAACACAAATGGCCAGCCGTTCCACATGAGCCAGGGGAAGGTCTCCATGATGAATGGGACACTGTGCATAAAGTGGCGTGCCATGCTCAAGATAAACAAGGGCACAGTGAACAACGCACCAATCAACACAAGGCGCTGCTGACGGTGAATCTCGGCCTCGCGCGCGGCCCGTTCAGCATCTACCGGCACCGCAGAATCGCTCGTATCGACCACGCCATATCCAGCCTGTTCTACTGCGGCTATCAAGTCAGCCCGTCGCGCAAGACCGGGGATGTATGTCACTGTCGCTTTTTCCGTCGCCAGATTGACATTTGCAGCGAGAATGCCATTCGGTTTCTTCAGCGCACGTTCGACATTCCGCACACAGGCCGCGCACGTCATGCCCGTAATAGGCAGGTCCATCGTCGCCGTTGCTACGCCATAGCCTGAGTTCTCAACATCGGTGATAAGCTGTGGAATGGTCGTGGCTTCCGGGTCATATGCGATTGTCGCGCGTTCCGTCGCGAGATTAACGCCTGCTTCGGTCACCCCATTATCTTTCTTAAGGGCACGTTCCACGTTTCGGACGCACGTCGCGCATGTCATCCCGGTGATAGGTAATTCAATGTGTTGAACAGACATCAATTGCCTGACTTTCTTTCGATTTGCATTAGCGATTCAACAGGTCGAAGATGCGAACAAGTTCCTGTGTTGTTTCATCTGCATTGCTTTCCATATTGTAGCGGGCGGTGTTGACCAGATAACATTCGACCAGATGTGTTATCAGATTTTTCATGCCCTTCTCAATGGTTCGGGCGCGGATGACTCGTTCCTCACTCGTCCCGTCATCCGCAGCAATCATCGCCTCAAGTGAGGCAAGCTGCCCTTGAATACGATGGATACGATGCAGCGATTTGGTGTTATATTCGCACTTTAGCTCTTCATTGGGATGGGTTTCAATATTGATTTCCGGTTTCATCACACTGTCCTCAGATATACCCCTACGGGTATATCATATAATAGGTGGCGCAGGGCGTCAATCCTGATGAATATCATATCCTCATCAGAATTATTTGGTTGACCGCTTGCTGGTACTGGCATCAGTTCGCTGCTATACTGCGACGAATGGCTGACTATCTCCGCACCCATTTTTCCCGTGATAATTGGCGGCTGGCGCTTGTGCAATTTGGCATCATCGTCACGTTCGCCCTCGTCCCTTTATGGCGACGCTTTCCGGGTGCATCCCCGCCATTCAGCGCAACCTATTTCATTGGCTTCGTCCTCATCATCCCCATAATGTGGTCAATAATCTGGTGGGTTGTGGCGGGATTTCCCGGTTTAAGGGCGTTTAGTCGGAGCAAATCGCGCGTCCTGTGGTCTGTAGCGCTTCTCGGGCTGGCGGGTTGGGCGGCGTTGTCGCAATCGTGGGCATTCATCAGGATGGATGAACCGGGAGTCGCTATTTCTGCGGCATTACAACTACTGCTTGTCGCCACGTTTGCGCTAGTCGTGGCCTGTGCCGGGCCATCGCCACGCAGCATCGTTATGGCACTCCTATTCGCACTTATATGGAACGTTATCATCGCTGGATTACAGGTTGCTGCTCAGTCGTCCATTGGCTTGGAGTGGCTAGGTGAGCGCACACTCAATCCCACGCTGTCTGGTGTGGGGGTTATCGAAGTCAATGGGATGCGGTGGCTGCGGCCTTATAGTTTACTGCCCCACCCCAACATGCTGGCTGGCACTCTGGTCGTGACGTTACTTGTGTGCGCGGCATGGATTACAGCAAATCAAGGCAAGACACGCTGGGCTGGCACATTGATTCTTTTAGTCGGCCTGTGGCTGCTGCTGCTGACGTTTTCGCGGGCAGCATGGGGCGGATTTGCAGTCGGCGCTTTTGTGTTACTGCCATTAATGCTGCGCCACCGCTTGCGACAATCGGTTATACGCAGGCATGTATTTATCACAATCCTATTGGCAATCATGCTGGGCATCGCATTTGTGTTGATGTACCGTCCATTCTTGTCAGCACGCGCGGGTATCGGCGAAGAATCCATCGAACTACGCTCTATTTCGGATCGCGTGGTCTTCAACGAAATTGCGTTGACGGCAATTACAGAAAATCGCCTACTGGGTGTAGGTGCAGGGAATTTCCCGTGGTACGCCAGCCATTACCTCTTTTATAACACCGATTACGACCTGCGGGGCGATAATGTCCACAACACCATGCTATCGGCATGGGCAGAACTGGGTATGGTCGGATTGGGCCTGTTCGTCGTGGCGCAAATCGCGGGCGTTGAAGCGGCGTTACAGCGTATCAAAAACACAAACGATGAGCGCCCTGTGTTCCTCGCAGGATTTATCGCGCTCATCGCTGTTGGAATGCTCGACCACTATCCATGGACGATACTGCACTTTCAGACACTCTGGTGGGGATTGATTGCCGCCGCAATGCGCCATGCCCCAATCAAAGACTCACCACTAAACCCTGCATCTGACTAGTTGCTGATTGGCAGTTCAACTCTGGGCACAGTTTCACAGTCACCTTCGAAGAATACCGCTTCCCAGCTTATCCATGCGCCCGGCGTCAAGCGCCACCAGGGGGTTTGTCCGGGTACAGACCACAGGCCATCAGGTTCGGCACTTTCGCGGGCAGTCATCTCGCCAATGACCGGTGCCTGTGTATTGGGGGCGCTGCGAATGTTGACATCCCCAACAGCGGCAATAGTACAGACACCCGTTACAGACACGGTTGCCAACGGGTCAGACCCATCACGGGGCGGGGCAACGATGACAGAACGGAAATTGGCGGTTGCATACGCCGGAAATGGGAGTAACGAGAACGGCAGTGATGCGACACGGTCATAAGCATAGTGTCCGGGTGCATCAGGTGGCCCAAGTGGGTCGGCAGTGCCATCGGGCGCGGCATCCATCGGCACGAGGACACGCTCACCGGCAGCCAGGGTCTGCGTTACATCTACCGCCGAGACTTCTGCCTGCCCGGTCAGCACATTGACAATTAAGGCACGCAGCGGCTGCGCCTGTAAAAATGCTGTTCCAGATAACTGAATATCGACACCATTCACACGTAAAGCAACTGCACCAGCATCCGGCGGCGTCT
>CAZTLI010000500.1:0-3952 GCA_964614375.1 uncultured Anaerolineaceae bacterium | reverse complement strand
GTTGGGGCAAATTGGGACAAGTGCTGCGTTATGTCCAGCACAATGAGGATTCATTGCGGGCGTATGACAGGGCGATAGAATTGCAACCCGATTACGATTGGGCAATCAATGGTAAAGGTATGGTTTTGGAGCGCGTGGGGCGCTATGAAGATGCGCTGGCCTGTTATGCCCGCGCTGCCGAGATTCATCCTGAACGGGTGTGGTACTGGTACAATCAGGCCAACATCCTCATACTCCTATCACGATACGAAGAAACCCTCCCGCTGCTACAGAAAGCCACTACTATTGACCCAAATCATGCCCGCAGTTGGGCTTTGCTCGGCAGCACACGACGGCAGCTTAAACAATATGACGAGGCCATTGTGGCGCTCAACGAGGCGATTCGTATCCTGCCTGATTATGCGTGGGCATGGAACGAAAAAGGCAGCACCCTGGAAGAAATGGGGTGTGTGGAAGATGCGCTGGATGCCTACCGCAAAGCGAGTGAAATCGCGCCCAAAGAGCCATTTTACATCTATAAACAAACAGACGCGCTAATCGCGCTCGAATCCTATCATGAGGCATTGGAACTGCTGGACTATGCCCTCAAACTCAACAGTCGCAATGCCCATTTCTGGGCAAAGCATGGGCAAATCCTGCGACGACTGAATCGCTTTGAAGATGCGCTCGCCAGTTATACCCGTGCAGTCGAGCTTGACGCCGATTACGGCTGGGCATGGAGTGGACGTGGCTTAACCTTAAGTGCGCTAGGACAACATGATGAGGCCATCCGCTGCTTCAAACGGGCTATCGAACTAGACCGTAACGACGTGTGGTACTGGTACAATCATGCCGAAGAGCTGTTACTCGCAGGGCGGATTCGGGACGCCATTGAGTCCCTGGACCAGGCACTAAAACTCAATCCCGATCATGCTGAAAGCTGGGCCAAGCGCGGTCAAGCCCTCCGCCGCCTGGCCCAGCACGAAGCGGCGCTAGAGTCATACAATCAGGCGGTGAAACTCAACCCATCGTTCGCATGGGCATGGAATGGTCTGGGTCTCACCTATAAAGAACTCGAACGGTACGATGAGGCGCTCGAAAGCTATGGTCGAGCTTCTGAGCATGATGCCCATATTATCTGGTATTATATCAATCAAATTGACCTGCTGTTGGATTTACAACGTAAAGACGAAGCGCTGGTGATCGCCGAAAAAGCAACCCGGCTTATCCCGCGTAATCCTACCGGATGGGCGCGACGCGGGCAGGTACTGCGACGCTCCGCACGTTATGATGAGGCGATAATTTCCTATGACAAAGCATTAGAGCTAGACGCCACCTACGCTTGGGCGTGGAATGGCAAAGGCCTTTGTTATAGCGCACAGGCGATGTGGGACAAGGCCGCAGCCTGTTTTAAGGAAGCCGTTCAGCATGAAGCGCAGGATATCTGGTTCTGGCATAATTATGGCGAAGCCCTCATCAATATGGAGGATTATGCTGAAGCTGCGCGCGTGTTGCAAGATGCGGCGGCAATCGCCCCGGCACATGAACCGACACAGCAGAAATTACAGGAAGCACGCGACAAATTGAACAGCCATGAGTAACTTCAAACGAAAATCAGAAATCTCCATTACCTATATGAGCGGGCCTTACGATGGCAAGAAGCTCAATTTCCCCCAGCCCGATATTGGCGATCAGATTGTGCTCGCCATCGGACGACGGGATGGTTGTGACGTGCATCTGGGCTTCGATAATCAAGTATCGCGTTTACATGCCCGTTTAGGCTGTGCGTCCATACCCGTGACCGACAGTGAATCCAGCGGGCGCGCCTCTATCCTGACGTTCTGGCTGGAAGATGGCGGCAGTCGAAATGGGACATTTGTCGAAAAAAACCCCGAACCGATTGAAGATCGGGTCAATTTGCGTCCGGGCACGTTGTTTCGGATTGGGCGCACATGGCTGCGTCTGGACATTCCACTGTCGTTCGATGGGTAACATCCAATGGAAGAAACGCTCAAAAAATATCTTGACAATCAAGGCCGTGTCACGCGCTGGCCCGGACAAAAGCACCTCAAAGACAAATCCATCATTCTGGATTACTTAGCATCCAAATTTACCACAGGGATCGAATACAGCGAACACGAGGTCAATGTCATTCTTAAGCAGCATCATACATTTGATGATTGGGCACTGCTGCGACGGGAATTGTTTGAACGGGGTGATTTGAATCGCGATAAAGCCGGTAAGTCCTATTGGCGCACACCCGGCACAAAACTGTATTGACCGCCGCCCGTTTCCATTATTTAAAATAGACTTATCGAAAGTAAGGATTTTTATGAATCATACGACCAGTAGTTTTACCACCACAGACAATCTCAAAATCCATACGGAAGCGTGGCTGCCAGACGGCGAACCGAAGGCAGTGGTCATCATTGTGCATGGCTACGATGAGCACATTGGGCGCTATCCGCATGTCGCGAAGGCATTGGTGGACGCGGATTATGCGCTATATGGGCTAGACCATCGTGGGCATGGCCAAAGCGAAGGTGAACAGGTTTATATCCAGCATTTTAGTGAATATGTTGATGATTTGTCGCTGTATGTAGATAGTGTAAAGGCCGCGCATACAGCCCTCCCTCTCTTTTTGTATGGACACAGTATGGGGTCGATGGTTAGCCTCGGTTACGCGCTGCGGTATCAACATCAACTAACAGGAATTGTCACAACAGGTTGTCCCATCACAGCCGACGAAACAGTACCCGGCCCCTTATTAGCAGTTTCTGGCCTATTGGCAAAAATTATCCCCAGAGTGCATTTCACGGCGCTGGATTCGGCATTGATTTCCAAAGATTCAGCCGTCGTTGCCGCCTATGATGCCGACCCGTTGGTATCCCGTAAGCGTATGCGTATTGGACTGGGAACAGAATTCCTGCGACAGGGTAAGATGATTCGTGAAAATGCAGATCGTATCACAATTCCCATACTGATTATGCACGGTGAAGAGGACGGTCTCATCCCAAAATCTGGCAGCGAAGTGCTCTACGCCCGTGTGGGTTCAAGCGACAAAACGCTCAAAATCTATCCGGGGTTACGTCACGAGATTCACAATGAACCAGAGCAAGCTGTGGTGCTTGCAGATATTGTGACATGGCTTGATGCTCATGTCGTTTGAGGCTGAACATTTCATCGCCAGACTACGCAATCGGCAACCTGCGCCCTTACCATACCGCATAATCCGCCGGGTCTTCCTACATTGTGTCTGAAATTTTCTAAAAAATTTGGTGGATGATGTGTGATGATTGCGCTATTCGCCTATGCTACAACAATCTAATGGTGATTCGATTGCGAAGGTTGACCATCAACGGTAATCTAATGACGATTTGATTGTTAACGCGACCTGCGCCATAATCTAATGGTGATTTGATTGCAAAAACAGGGTAACAACGGTAATATTTGACAAATCTACTATTCTTTTTTTATTTGAACTTACCAGGGCACTCTATGTCGGAAGAACAATCTCGCACAAAATTGCATGTGAATAATGTTTCATTGAATTTTGGTGGCATCCGGGCCTTACAAGAGGTCGATTTTGCCGTTCCCGAAAATTGCATCTATGCCGTCATTGGCCCCAATGGCGCGGGCAAAACCAGCCTCATCAATAGCATTAATGGGTTTTATCGCCCCCAGCAGGGCGCTATCCTTTTTGAAGGGCAAGATATCACAGACCTGCCACCCTATGAACGCGCAAAACTGGGTATTTCACGCACCTTTCAGAATATAGCCCTGTACACGAATGCCACCTCACTCGATAACCTCATGGCAGCGCGACACATTCACATGAAAACCAACATGCTCACCGGGGCATTATTCAAAGGCCCCGCAGAACGCGAGGAAATTGAGCATCGTCATCGAGTTGAAGAGATTATTGATTTTCTCGAAATGCAGCACATTCGCAAATCAATCGTCGGCACACTCA
>CAZTLI010000499.1:0-3972 GCA_964614375.1 uncultured Anaerolineaceae bacterium | reverse complement strand
CCTCATTCATCTCCGTCACCCAACCTTCTGTCCCATCTTCCAACTGCACATACCACCACGTTTGACCAGTGGGTGTTGTTCGGGGTTCCTGGATAATCGTGATTTGAGTGCCGTGCTGCAATTCCTGGACGACATTGCCACCGGTGGTCTCTGTCGGTACGGTATCCAGCAGACTCACTGTAGCGCCATCATCGACACCCGGCGCAGGGGCATTAATCGTCGCCTGACCGCCTATCGTCAATTGTGGCGCTGCCGCGCCCGATTGGAAGGCGAGATCGGGGCGATTGTCTGTCGATAGGAAACCATCCTCGCCACAGGTCGTATCCAGACGGAAGAGACGCCCCTCTGAACAGGTCAACGGGCGGACATAACGGTTGGCGAATGTCCAGCCGAGCAGTTCGTCCACCGACGGCAGCAAGCGCCAGATTCGCAGGGTGTCGTCCGTTTGCCCAGTCAAGACCGTGCGTCCATCGGGACTGAGGTCGAGTGTCAGAATACGGGAATCGGCAGCATCACGGATGGTATAACGCCGAATTTCAAAACCAGATGCCACATCCCACAGGCGCAGGGTGCCATCAAACGACCCCGACAGCACCGACAGATTATCCCGGCTGAAACGCGCCGCAGAAACAGCTTCGTCATGACCAAGCAAGATTTGACGCTGCTCGCCCGTTTCGACATCCCACACAATCAGCGTGGTATCGGTTGAGCCAGAGACAATGCGTTGACCGTCGTTGTCGAATGCGACAGCCCGTACTGCGCTGGTATGGCCTTCAAAGGTGCGGATTTGTTCGCCCGACTCGATATTGAACAAACGCACGATATTGTCTGACCCGCCCGCGACCAGCAATATGCCATCCGGGTTGATGTCAATAGCGAGGGCATACCCATCGCCCGTAGACATGCTGCCGACGACTTCGCCAGTCGTCAAATTCCAGCGTTGGATTGTGCCATCGCGCGAAGCCGACAGCGCCGTTTCGCCATCGGGCAGAAAGCGCACCGCGGTAATTTCATCCTCCTGCCCTTCAAAAATCATCACTGTCGCGCCTGTCGCCGTGTCCCACAGGCGCATGGTGTTATCGCGTGACCCGGACAGCGCTTGCGAACCATCGGCACTCAACGCCACCGCATTCACCCGGTCTGTATGACCCGTAAACAGCCGAATCGTATCGCCATATTGCAAATCCCACAGGCGCATCGTGTTATCGGACGCGCCGGAAAGGGCATAGCGTCCGTCGGCGCTGATTACAACGGCGTTCACATCGCGGCTGTGCGAAAGGAAGCGCGCGATTTCTTCGTTATTGCGGAGGGTCCATACGCGGGCAGTCGTATCATCTGACCCGGTGATGACCAGCTCGCCGGATGGGTCGAAGGCGACGCTGTTGATGCGGGCGGTATGTTCGTGCAGGCGGATAAATGTGCTCGGCGGCAGCGGTTGTGAACTGGCGGTGTCAATATCCCAGACGAGCAGTTCGCCACTCGCCAGCGCCACCGCGACCCGTTCATTGCGCGGCCCAAACGCCACCGCCGAGACCGCCTCGTCTATTTCAAGCAGGGTGAACAGCGGCGCGCCAGACCGCAAATCCCAGACGACGATTTCGCCTTTGTCTGTGCCCGACAGCAGGAAAAGATTATCGGGACTGAAGGATAACCCGGTGATGATGCCCGTTTGTGGGGGCAGGATGTGGATAATTTGCCCGGTTTGTGTGTCCCAGACCACAATCGCGCGATTAATCGTCCCGGCGGCGAGAACCTGTCCATCGGCACTGAAGGCGGCGGCGGGGACTTCGCGGGCGTTGAAGAAGGCGCCTTCATCACTCGTGCCCAAATCCACCACACCCAGGCGCGTGCCATCCAACGCCCAGTGCGTGATCTGATTGCTTGCGGTCACGGTCAAAATCGCTTCACCATCCAAACCAAAGCCAACGGCGTACAATTGTTCCGGTGGGGGACGATAGCGATAAACAAAACCGCGGGCCTGCCAGTCCCAGACGATGATTTCGCCATTCACATCCACAGACAGTAAATAACGCCCATTCGGACTAAAGGCGAGATGGGCGATTCCGGCGGAATGACTTTCACCCGCTTGCCCGATGCGCGCCGCTGGTTGACCCGTCGCCGCATCCCAGACAATCAGTTCCATCGGGCATTCGACCTGCAAATTGAAGGGCACGGCATCGCCCAGATTGTAGCCCGTGATGTCGATGGCGGTGGCGGTATCGGCACTATCGTAAAAGGCACAGCCGCGTGTAGTGAGCGCGACCAGACGATTGGCGTCGTTCGGGCGGATAATTTGCCCCATCCGCATGATGATGCCGCGCGGCGCTTCGCCCCCGGTGACAAACCAGCGACCATCGGGACTGAAAGCCGTCGTATTGACATTGAATTGATGCCCCCGCAGCAGGAAACGGGTGCCCGGCGCATAGGCCACCTCAGCCAGCGTGCGCTGGGATTGTGGCGGTGGCGCTTGCATGATATTGGCTTCGACTGCCAGCGCGACACTGCTATCGGTTTCGTCATCATTCCCTAGCAGACTGGCGCTGGACGATAAGGCCAGACTGCGCCCCTCCTGAAAGTTGACATTGGCGAGTTCCTGTGCCTCTTGCGTCGCGCTCAGACTTTGCAAAACGACGACGATGAGTCCCGCCGCAATCACCAGCGAAAACAACAGAATAGCTGCCGCTAATCGTGCGCGATTGGTCGAACGTCGTTGCAAATCCAGTTCGCGGGCTTGCTGGGCCGCGCGCTGGGCTTCCCGCTGCTCGCGTGCGGCGATGCTGGCCTCGATATAGGCTTGTTGCAGGGGCGTCGGATCGGCGGTTTCCAGCCAACCTTCGGCACGAGTCAGCCGTTTGCCCACCAACAGATAGGCCGTATCGCGATTGCCTGTGTTCCAATCGCGCGCGGCTTTCAACAGTTCGCTGTTATAACGCAGACTCTCAGCATCGGCAGACACCCACGTCTTGAAGCGTTCCCATTCGCGGATGAGGGCTTCGTGACTGACTTCATACCACACGACAGGCCGCGTTTGATTATCGGCGCTGGTGCGAATTTCACGATTGGCAGTGAGCAAGCGCGACTCAGCCGCCGTCAGACGGTCAAGGATGTCTTGAATCGCGGCGTCATCCACATCGCGGAAGTTCAATTCATCGCGCGGGACACGCCGCCGCGTGATTTCACCATTTTCGTTGACTTCCACCAGTTTGAGCAGCACGCGGCGCATGATGTCCTGTTGGGTAATATCCAATGTCCCATAAATGGCTTCGGCGTGACTCGCCAGCGCCTGCCGCACACCGCCAATCGCTTCATAGGCTGCCGTCGTCATCCGCCGCCCTTCACGCCGTTCAAACAGGATTTTGAGCGCATATTGCAGCAAGGGCAGCGAACCGGGCTGCTGCCGCACCTCTTCCAGGATGCGATCGGGCAAGCCGGGGTCATACGTCACGCCGACAGCCTGTGCCGGGCCTTCAATCACCCGCAGCAGATTAGCGGCGGTCATTTCGGTGGCGATGACCATATTTTCGCGCTCGAACAATTCCGCCAGCGCCGGATGTTGGCTGAGACTGCCGAAGAAATCGGCGCGCATGGTGATGGCGATAAACGCGCGTCCACCGGGGTCGGTGATGGCATGATGCAGCAGCCGGATGAAGGCTTTTTGCTCTTCTTCCGCCGCGAGGCTGAAAGCCTCTTCAAACTGGTCCACAATCACCAGCAGCCGACTATTTTCCGGCTTGTCCGCCAGCAAGGTATCGACCAGACCATTCCAGTAGGCGGGGTCGGCAAGGCGCTGCATGAGCGAATCGACGGTGTGCGCTGTGTCTTCGCCGAACAGGGGCAGCAAACGAGTCACCAGCGCATTCATGGGGTTTGCGCCCGGCGTAAACAACATGACAGGCCACATGGCTGAACCGGGTATCGCGCCGCGTCGTATCGCCGGGATGACACCCGCCCGCATCACCGAACTTTTACCAC
>CAZTLI010000498.1:0-3974 GCA_964614375.1 uncultured Anaerolineaceae bacterium | reverse complement strand
CATTCCGATGTCATGTTGATCTTCAATGATTAGCACCAGCATTATGCACATCCTGTTGGGGAATTTTATTCTTAATATTATACCGTTAGATTGCCAGAGTATCTATTGTCCAGATAATTTGGTTAGAAAGTTTTTACAATAGTTGACACGCATAATCGTATGTGTGAAAATTTGCACAAGCAGGGTGCATTCATAGCGAGGTATTTACAATGGAATACTGGGATTCGTTGATTGACCAACAGCTCCGCAAGCTGATCGATGACGGTCAGTTCCAAAACCTGCCGGGTGAAGGTAAGCCGCTCAACCTTGACGACGACTCGAACACCCCTTCGGACAGCCGGATGGCGTTCAAAATCATGAAAGACAATGACATCCATCCCCCCTGGATTACCGAAGCTAAAGAGATTGACTCGCGGCGCGAGGCGATACACAAGCAGCTCAACACGGCGATTCGAGCCTACAAAGGCGCGCTAAACGATGCTGTGCTTCTACCCAATGCTGATCGCGTAAAGGTGCGCGACAATGCCGAAAAGCGATGGCAAATGGCACAACACCAACTATTGGATGCAGCAGCAACCTTGAACAGGCTGGTGCTTAATTGTAATCTAAAACTGCCACAGGGTATCAAACACAAAGCGCCTATCAACATCGAAAAAGAAATCGCAGAGGCACTTCGGCGATCTAATCTGGGGTAATTTGATTGCGTCGGATTACAGCAAGGTGTGCTTAATCCATTGTTGAACCTATTCGGTGACGACCTCATCATTTTTAGATTTGTCGTCTTTTACGCCGTCGCTCACGCCTTTGCGGAAATTAGATACCGCCTGTCCTAATTCACCACCAATGCGGGAAACGCGCCCAACGCCGAATAGCAGCAGCACAATCACGAGAATAATCAGTAGTTCTGTTCCGCCTAGTGAACCCATGTTGACAACCTTCCTTACTATAGCAACCATTCAAATCAATTATAACACTTTGGAAGCCACAAAGCGATTATTGGACCGAAAGTTTACAGAAAACTAACACGTCCCAGAGTTGCTTGCCCGCCGTTGTGATGCTAGACTCCATACACCACACAATCGGTACTCAGGAAAATTCCATTGCCAGAGCAAGCACTATATCTCAAATGGCGTCCACAGGTGTTTGAAGATGTCGTTGGTCAGGACCACATCACGCGAACACTGCGGAACTCGATTAAGACCGGGCGTGTTCGTCATGCCTATTTGTTCAGTGGGCCGCGGGGGACTGGCAAAACCACAATGGCACGCTTGCTGGCGAAAGCGGTCAATTGCCAGAATGAAAATGTCGAATTACATCCCTGCGGCGCATGTCCGGCGTGTGTGGCGATTGGCGAAGGACGCTATCTTGACCTGATTGAAATTGATGCGGCGACCCATACCGGGGTAGATGATGTGCGCGACCTGCGCGACAAGATTGCCTTTGCGCCGGGAGCAGGACACTATAAAGTCTATATTATTGATGAAGTTCATCGTTTTACTGGAAATGCTTTTGATGCGCTGCTAAAAACGTTGGAAGAACCCCCTGACCACGCGATTTTTGTGCTGGCGACCACCGAAATCGACAAAGTGCCCGATACCATTAAAAGTCGCTGTTTGCAGTTCGAGTTCCGCCGGGTGGCGCTCCATGAAGTCGCAGATCGTCTGCAACTCATTGCTGAAACAGAAGGTCTCGTGATTGAACGTTCGGCTTTAGAACTCATCGCGCGGCAGGGGACGGGTAGTGTGCGCGATAGTGTCAGTTTGCTGGACCAGATTGTCACCGACCCCGCAGAGCAAATCACGCTCGAATTGGTGCAGCGCATCCTCGGCACTACCAATTATCGCGCGGTCGGCGAGTTGGTCGATGCGCTGATTGACCATGATGTGTCGCGTGGATTGCATATCATCAACGAAGCGGTTGATTCCGGTAACGATCCACGCCAGCTTGGGCAGCAGGTCGTAGAGCATTTGCGCGCGGTGCTCCTCGCCCAAACCGCCAGCGCCGACCTCGTTGAAGCCGCGCAAGAAGAACGGGACCTATTTGCTCAACAAGCAGAAAATATTTCACGCACGGCGCTGCTGCGTGCGATTCGGTCTTTTAATGAAGCGGTGAATAATTATACAGGTGGCTGGCAGCCACAGCTTGCATTGGAACTGGCATTTATTGAAAGTCTTGCCGAACCCGAAGTGTTGTATATGCCCGCATTTGGCGATCAACCCGCAGGACAACCGATGACGCAAACTCAGGCCGTGCCCATGCCCGTTACGCCCCTGAGTGAACCCGGTTCGCCGCCTGTTGTGCCACCGGCACAGATTCATCAAAAGTGGGTTGATGCCCAGCGTATGATTGCACCGCATAATAAGACACTCGCAGCGACAATGGATTATGCCCGGTTACTCACGGTTGATGGTAATCGGGTCATTATGGGCGTGGAGAAACCTATTCATCTGGAGAAACTCAAAGAACGCACGGATTGGATAGAACGGGCACTCCTGCGCTTACATCAGGTGCAATTGCATGTGCAATTTGTGTTGAACCAGGCGGCAGATATCTTTGACCCGCAGCGTGATATTGATATGGAAGACCCTCTACTTAAAGAAGGGTTTGAACTGGGTGGGCATGTGCCGGATACCGCCAGCGACGAGATAGAAGATGCCGGGGACGACGAGGATTAGCTCACCTAAACACCCGGTACGACAGCTCGTTGGCTTGTATTATAATGATGGCTGTAATAGTCGATTTGCTTTAGATAATTTGAGGAGAATTCGATGGCGAAGAAGAGACGTGGTGGCGGAATGCCCGGTATGCCCGGTGGCATGGGGGGGATGATGGCGCAAATTCAACGGATGCAGCAGCAAATGGCAGAGGCACAAGAAGCCCTTGAAACCGAAACCGTTGAAGTATCTGTAGGGGGTGGCGCGCTGACTATTGTTATTACGGGTCATCAACGAATCCAATCCATTACTGTGAATCCGGAGGCCGTTGATACTAGTGACGAAGAATGGATCACCGACCTACAGGATTTGCTGGTTGCAGGTGTGAATCAAGCCATTGAACAAAGTCAGACAATGGCTGCTGAACGGATGGAAGGCATAACGGGTGGTCTCGATCTGGGTAGTATGGGACTGGGTGGTTTGCTGGGTGGTTGATCGTTTTTCTTGCGATGTGGTGTGATGTCCGCTTGATGAGTCAAGGTGACAATGGATGAGTAAAGCCATCCCCGAACCAGTAACGAAATTGATTGAAGCGTTTGCGCGTTTGCCCGGTGTTGGCCCAAAGACGGCCTCGCGCTTGACGTATTATCTGCTGCGCGCACCGGATGATATATCGCTCAGTCTGTCGGTTGCGCTGCGGGATCTCAAAGAAAAGACCAGGTTTTGTTCCACTTGTTATAACATTACGGTTGAAGACCCCTGTGGTTTGTGCAGCGATCCGAAGCGTGATAAACGGACAATCGCAGTGGTTGAAGAGCCGCTAGATGTGTTGGCCTTAGAACGGACGGGGGCATTTGAAGGGTTATACCATGTGTTGCATGGCGCGATTTCACCTGTGAATGGGATTGGGCCGGATAATCTCCGTATCCGTGAACTGGTAGAGCGTGTCAATAGTGGCGAGATTTTGGAAGTGATTATCGCGACGAATCCTGGTCTTGAAGGGGACGCGACGGCGATGTTCATTCGGGATGAACTGTCGAGTAAAGGTGTGAAAATTACCCGATTGGCGCGTGGTTTACCGATGGGTGGTGATTTGGAATATGTCGATGCGGTGACGTTGACTCGCGCACTACAGGGGCGCGGCAATCTATAGCTATTGGTTAACCTGCACAAGGTTATAAGAAAGTTGGATTTTTTGCGAAGATTGCCTTGACATTGAGGTGCCGGTCGAGTAATCTTTGGGCATTAACAATCACAAAATGGTTGTCGGGACGGTGAGGGGTTGACCTTCGCAGGCCGAATTGAATAGAGAGAAGACCG
>CAZTLI010000497.1:0-3997 GCA_964614375.1 uncultured Anaerolineaceae bacterium | reverse complement strand
CTGGCGGTAATTGTTTGAAGTTCATCGCAATGAAGATAATCAACGCGCCGGTGACAAAGCCGCCGATGTGTGCCCAATATGCGACGTTGGTCGCTTGCGAGGCATCGATTGCGTTGAGGAAGTCCATCACGAAATAGAAGCCGAGATAGACAAACGCAGGCACACGCACACGCGGGAAAATCACCCGGAAGAACAGCACCAGCGTCTCGACCTTCGCGCCGGGATAGAGCAGCAAGAACGCGCCCATCACACCGCTTATCGCACCGCTTGCGCCAATCGCAATTCCAGCATAGGGGTTGGTCGGGCTGCATACCACGCCACCGAGGATGATGTGGGCAATCGTTGCGCCAAATCCTGCCATTAGATAAATGAACAGGAAACGCCAATGCCCGAAGAATTCTTCAACCTTCGGCGCGAATATCCATAGGAACAGCATATTGCCGAATAAATGCAGCAAACTTCCATGCAGGAACATGGTGAAGATTGCGTTCCGGCTGATGAGGATGACCGATTCCTCGCCAATCGCACAGACATTCATGGCATAGGTGCGGATAGCTTGCCCGAATACCTCTTCGCCGCGCATCATCAAAGTTAATTCCCAGATGAATACCACGACATTGATCATAATCAGGGTAAAGGACATATACGCGCGGTACTTGCTTTTTCCAACTACACCTATTGGCAGCATCGCATCATCTCCAACACTCAACAACACCCCTATTATACAGGGAAATCGGGCAGATAGGGAAATTTACGCCTTCTGCTGCTCATAAATACGTAAAATCGCGGTATACGTCGCAGTGGACAACAGTCCAATTGACGGGGTGCGGATGAATTCGTGTTGTGCTCGCGCCAGTTTACCGGGTTTTATGGTGAGTGTAAGGCGTTTCCTCGTTATGGATTTGTCGAAGTGGATGATTGGGGCGAATCGATGCCTGTTCGCCCCTTGTTGTTGATTAGCGGGCGTGTAGTGGTGTCCACACGAGGTCTCTTGGCCCGATGTAATTGGCTTTCGGGCGAATCAGGCGACCTCCCATCTGTTCAATGACGTGTGCCGACCATCCCGCGATGCGGGACATGGCGAACAGCGGCGGGAACATATCCACCGCAATATCCAGCGTATAGAGGACGATGGCGCTATAATAATCGACATTGGGGAACAACTTGCGCTCGATGAAATAATCGTCGGCGCGGGCGGTTTGTTCCAGCTTTTCGGCGATGTCGAACCATTTGCTATTACCTGAACTGATGGCGAGGGCTTGCGCTTTTTCTTTCAGAATCGCGGCGCGCGGGTCGAGTGCTTTATAAACACGATGCCCGATACCCATGATGCGTCCATCGCCTTCTTTGATGGTCTTCTTGAACCATGCCTCAACGTTGGATACATCGCCGATTTCGAGGAACATCTTCATCGCGGCGGCATTCGCGCCCCCATGTGATGGCCCTTTGAGCGCGCCAATGGCGGCGGTGATGGCGCTGTGCAGATCGGCCTGTGTCGCTGTGACCACGCGCGAAGTGAATGTGCTGGCGTTCATGCCGTGTTCGGCCAACAGCACCAGATAGACATTAATCGCTTCGCTGGCGGTGGGGTCGGGTTCGGCATTCGTAATCATATAGACAAAATTTTGCGCGAGATTCAGGTCTGTACGCGGCGCGACAGGTTCTTTGCCCTGGCTGATGCGAATCCACGCGGCGCAGGCGGTGGTGATCTGCCCGGTCAGACGGATGGCTTTACGGCGAGCGGCTTCGACAGTGTGTTCCTCTGCGTCGGCATCATACAGCGCCAGCAGCGATGTGACTGTCCGCAGCACCGCCATGCCATTGGCATCTCTGGGGTACTGCTGCATCTGCGCCAGCGCCTCTTCTGGAAGCGCGGCATTGGCGGCGATGTCTTTCCGCAGTGACTCTAATTCGTCCTTTTTAGGCAGGCGACCATTCCACAGCAGGAATACGACTTCTTCATAATCGGCATTTTGTGCAAGGTCTTCTATTTTGTAGCCGACATAAATCAGCTTGCCCTCTTCACCGTTGACCAGGCTGGTATTGCTATCGGCAACAACAACGCCATCAAGGCCACCTTTTCCCTGCGCCATTGATACAACTCCTTGTTCGTCAATGCGATATGTGTATGGTTAAATGTACCCGCCAGAACGAGCGATAGGTTGTTCACCAGTATTTGTTTTACGCTTAACCGGGATGTGTAGGGGGAAATAACCCGAAAAATCCGGTAAAAACGCAACCAACTGCGGGTGATGGTGTTGGCGGCAAGTATAACATCGCCAGACAGCACAATCAATGTCAGTCGCACAGCCTAATCGGGGCAAATATAAACAATACGATAGAATATAGCCGTCTTCAAAATAGTGCTTGCAATATTCAACAAAGCGTGTTAGGCTACGGCGCTATGAATGAAATCTCGTCAAACACCCCCCTTGCTGCAATCACCACATGCTGTATGTGTATGTGTGAGTTTATGCGCGCCGGGTTGTTTGACTCCTGAGTGACTGTATCGGTCACATACACTTAGCCAAAACACGAGTCAACCACCCGGTTGGCTCGTTTTTATTTTGCGGGCAGGAACAGGGCAATGGAAATTCGTATCGACACAACATTACAGGCCGCGATTTTCAAACAACTCGAAGGGACATTCCCCAACGAGGGCGGCGGCTTGCTATTGGGCACAATCCACGACGATGTGACACATATCACCGATGTCATCGCTATTGAGAATGTGTTCGAGACCGAAGAGCAGTATCACCGCTATGCCATGACGCCGCAGAATTGGGCGAAAATGGAAGACGAAGCCGACGCACGCGGGTTAACCTTAGTTGGCTATTATCACAGCCATCCCAATTCGCCTGCTGTTCCGTCTGAATTTGACCGGGTTCATGCCCTGCCCAACTTTGCTTACAGTATTACATCCGTGATGGAGGGTCACGCTGCCGAAATGCGTGTCTGGCGCTTGCGTGATGACCGTTCACAATTCGATGCCGATGTTTTAACAGTCTACAGCCCGTCGCATTCGTAGGCGGTGCAATCCATAAGGGGGAACTATGATGCGATGTCGCAAAGGTCGAATGTCTGAATAGAAATAATGGAATCCGTCGCCAATCACATCACTTAAAAATCACAACCGCAAATAAGGAGCGAAAGACAATGACCGAAATACTGCTCGATGCACAGTGGGTCGCCGAAAATCTTGATAAAAATCTCTTCCGTCTGGTCGAGGTCAGCGTAGAAACCTCGAATTATGATACCGAACACATTCCCGGCGCGGTCAATTTTAGCTGGGTGACGCAGCTACA
The DNA here is from genome assembly GCA_964614375.1 of uncultured Anaerolineaceae bacterium. GTDB lineage: Bacteria > Chloroflexota > Anaerolineae > Aggregatilineales > Phototrophicaceae > CAZTLI01. The sequence continues at coordinate 692 of CAZTLI010000497.1, read as the reverse complement.
AGATCAAGTCCAGCGAGACATCATCAGCAAAGATAATTTTGAAATCCTGTTGAGCGAACAGGGTATCGCTAACAACACGCATGTGATCCTGTACGGCGATAATAACAACTGGTTCGCGGCCTACGCGCTGTGGGTCTTCAAATATTACGGTCATGAAAAAGTCAGCCTGTTGAATGGCGGATTGAAGAAGTGGAAACTTGAAAATTTACCCCTCACCGCCGAAGTCCCCACCTATCCCGCCACCGCCTACAAAGTCAGTCAAATCAACACCGACTACCGCGCTGACCGCGATTACATCAAACAGCGCCTGGATAGTCTCCAATTCGCGATGGTTGATGTGCGTTCACCCGCTGAATACAAGGGCGAAATCCTCGCGCCACCCGGCCTCAATGAAACGGCACAGCGTCCCGGTCACATTCCAGGGGCCGTCAACATCCCCTGGTCGCAGGCGGTGGCTGAGGATGGCACATACAAGCCCGTAGAAGAACTGCGTAAACTTTATAGTAATGCCGGACTCAATGGTAAGGCCGATGAAGTTGTGGCCTACTGCCGCATCGGGGAACGCTCATCGCATACGTGGGTCGTCCTGAAATATCTGTTAGGCTACGAAAAAGTCCGCAATTATGACGGTTCATGGACGGAATGGGGCAATCTGATTGGTAATCCTATCAAACTGGGTGACCAACCTTAGG
>CAZTLI010000496.1:0-3999 GCA_964614375.1 uncultured Anaerolineaceae bacterium | reverse complement strand
CAATAGTCAGGCGCTGGTATTTGACTATGCGGGCTTCCCGGAAGATGGGCAAGAAATCACCAGTGCCACCGCCATGTATCTGAACGACAATCCGGTGTTTCCAACGATTCTCATCATCAGTCGCAGCACACGCACCATCTTCGAAACCTTGTTTAGTGGCAGCTTTAACAGTAGTTATCGCGCGACGGATGAAACGCTGTTCAGTTTGATTGCCGATGCTGTCGCGTCGCCAACACAACGGCTGATTTATATCACATCGGGCAATTCGGTGCTGCTCATTGAACAAGGCGATGGCTAGGCGCAGTTAGCGTTTTTTGAGTAATTTAAACGCCACATCCCGTCCGATAGCCCCGCGCGCGAACGAGACCCACAACTTCGCCAGGGCTTCTAAAAGTTCGGCATTGCCGAGGCTGCCTGCATCGACCACCTCAAAGCCGAAAGCCTCCACTAGTCCGGTCACGGTTTGTTTAGCGGCATGGTCATCCCCACAAATGAACAGGGTCGGTGTATCAGGAAAATCCGGGTTGACCATGTGTTCTGCACCGATGGTATTGAACGCTTTGACCACGCTGCCGCCTGTCCATCGCGCTAAATCCTGCGCGGCTGAACCCACGCTATCCGGCGGTGGCGCAGTGAACCGGTTGGTCGTGTCGATAATGACCTTACCCGCCCAACCATCGGTGCTTTTGACGGCATCAAGCACAGCGGGCCAACCAATCGCCACCACCAGCACGTCACCAAAAGCCACCGTTTCGGCAACGGTCCCGGCGCTGGCATGGGCGCCCGCCGCTGCAAGCAGCGACTGTATGGCTTCACTCTTGGGGTCGCGCGAGCTGAACATCACATTGTGTCCAACCGCCGCCCAGCCTGTCCCCAACGTCGCGCCGACTCTGCCCGCGCCAATAATGCCAATTTTCATACTGTGTTCCTCTCGGTATCACGGCTTATGCCTCTACTATACGATGAGGTAACACAGGGCACTACTCAACCTTTGGGCAGGTCAATAGCCTTCGGCTAGATTGACGCGATGCGGCAGGGGTTCACCCCGCGCGACCTGATTGAGCATCTCCGCCAGCGCCATATTACGCCGTTGTTCCGACTCTTCCGCGCCACCACCACCTGCCCGATGGGGACTCATGACCACATTTTTTAGTTCATGAAATGGATAGCTTGATGGCGGGGTATGGGCACGACTGGCTTCGTCTGCTGGATACTGATACCAGACATCCAACCCGGCGGAATGCAAACGGCCTTCGCGCAAGGCTTCATACAGCGCGGCTTCATCGATCACCGCGCCACGCCCAACATTCACTACAATCGCCCCCTGCGGCAGCATTCGCAGTTCCGTCTGACCGATCAGACCCGTTGTGGCGGGCGTTCCGGGCAGGCAAACAAACAGCACATCGGCCCGCAGCAGCAGGCTGTGCAGGGACTCCAACGGATAGACTTCCAGCGAGGCTTCGTACTCCGTCCGCCGAATGCCCAGCACATACATACCCAACCCCCGACAAATCCTACCCACACGCTGCCCGATTGCACCATAACCGAGAATCAGCGCCGTTTTGCCTTCTAGCACGACCACATCCTGATATTCGGGTTCATAGCGCGGACGCCAATCGGACTGCCTGAAACTGCTCTCGACGGGAATCAGGTGTTTTGCTGCCGCCAATAATAGGGTCACCGCCATCTCCGCCGTCATTGGCGCATTATGATGCAGATTGTGAATAGCGACATACGGATACTCTTGCATCAACTCGCCTGTTTCCGGCGGTAACCCGGCAAAGGGGATAATCAATGTATTGAGGTTAGGGCACGCCAGGATATCGTTACGTGTTGGGCGTCCCGCCACCAGCACCTGCGCGCGATGCGACACGGTTTTACCTGCTGTCACCTCAATCGCATAACTCAGCCGACTGCGGAGAAACGCCAGATGTTCCGCCTTCGGTTCGTGCAGAAGATGAACATAAAGTAGATCAACCATAGTAACTTCCAACCGGAGTGAGGCCAAAGCCCCAAAAACACACACGCCTACTATACCACCACCATCTGTGTCATAGGTTAACTCCAGATGAACATCGCCACAGGACAAATGGCCTAAAATGGGGGTATCGAAGGGGCTGCTTTCCTGTGCTATAATGCCGCGCCATGATAAGACGACATTGGCTTAAACTCGTTCTGCCTGTTTTTCAATTCTTGATAAGCGCCTGTGCAGCACTGGGGGTTGTCGATACCAGCGCAACCCTGCAAGCTGAAAACGCAGGTTATGTCATCGAAGCAACATCTATCGCGGTCACGCTACAGGCACGTCAGGCGGCGGTGGTGGCGACGGTGCAGGCCGAATCAACCGTTATCGCAGAGGGCAGCACCATCAATCGCCAGCTTGCCGCGACTATCGCCGCCGGTTCGACCCCCACTATTGCCGTCAGTGTGGGGGATCGCAGCGCCGTCCTTGAAGGCAATCGTTCGTTCGTCCCCACTGGTATTTCTACCCGCATTCGGCAGTCGGATGGTTGCATTGAAGGCCCAATCGCCAATGTGCCATCCGATGCGCCGCAGATTTACGCCACCGTCCATGCCTATAATGTCGAAGGTGGCATCGAGATGAGTGTGGAATGGTATACCGATGGCAGCATGGTCTGGACGGATAGCTGGACGATACCGCGCTTTTATGAGGACATTTGCATCTGGTTCAATATCACACCGAACGAAGTGGTATTCACACCGGGTGAATGGTCGGCGCAGCTCTTCGCCGATGGGTTTCCACTGGAAGGCCCCATGCGATTTACGATCATCGAAACCATGATGGACGACGGTTAGACCAAAGCGTTGCCTAATCGTCAGGTTCAAACCCATAGTTCGCCTCGCGACTTGTGCTATAATGCCGCGCTGTTCCGGTAGATTGACTATCCATTAATTGATGTAGATTGTTCAAGACAGGTGTTTCATGCGGATTTCTGGATGGATGTTGGGTATCGCCACGATCCTGTTTATGGGCTTAATGGCGGTTTGTGCCATTCTCACATTTGGGCTGACACGCCAGGCGGTGATCGACTTTAATATCTTGTCCGATTCACCGGGCGATATGCTGGGTTATGTATTGGGTGTATCCGACCCTTTCGCCACGCCCACGTCCGACCCGCTCATCACACCCACTGCCGTGGTGATACACGTCGCCACACAACCGGGCGCCACACCCCTGCCGGGTACAACGTTCACACCTGCGCCGACTGTTGATGTCGATGCCAGCACAGTTTTGCCGACGTTTACGCCGATTGACACTGCGGATGTGGATGACACAGCCGTATTAGGGCCACGGCGGATGAATATTCTATTGCTGGGTATCGACCAGCGCAGCGCCACCGACGACCCCGGCCCTTTCCGTACTGACACGATGATGCTCATCAGCATCGACCCGGTACAGCGCACAGTCGGCATAATCTCAATCCCCCGTGACCTGTGGGTGACGATTCCCGGCTTTCAACCGAATCGTATTAATACCGCCAATCTGCTCGGTGACAATGCCGCCTATCCGGGTGGGGGTGGCCCCGCGCTCGCTGCTGCCACGGTCACCGCGAATTTAGGCGTTGAAGTCCATCGCTATTTGATGGTCAACTTTGAGGCGTTCGACTCGATTGTCAACATTCTCGCGCCAGATGGTGTCGAAATCTGTGTCGAACAGTATATCTTCGATGACCACTACCCAGACGCCCTGTACGGCACCATCACGGTTGAATTTCAGGTCGGCTGCCAGATTATGAATGGCGAACGTCTGCTGCAATATGCCCGCACCCGCGCCACACAGGGCAGCGACTTTGACCGCGCACGCCGTCAACAGCAGGTGATGACCGCCATGCGTGAGCATGTGCTGCAATTGGGGAATATTCCCAACCTCATCGCGCAGGTGCCAACGCTATTCAATGAAATGTCGAGCAACATCCGCACCAATCTGACTCCAGCAGAAATCATCGGGCTGGGGCGGTTGATGACTCAAATCGACAG